>CAZBHY010000064.1:0-865 GCA_964491705.1 uncultured Planctomycetales bacterium | reverse complement strand
ACCCGCTGCGCAGGACCCGGACCACCTGTACTTTGACTTTATATTCCTTATGAATGGTGGATCCTGGGACAGGCAGTCGGTAATCCCGCTCACTTTTGACGCTAGAAGGCGTCGTATGCGTATTACGGTTGTTAATCGGGTCATATTTGGCAATAAGCTCGTTTATTTTGTCCTGTAATTCTTGTTTCATGTCCAAAACCCCAATGGTTTCAATAGATTGCGTCTCGTCGTACTCCTATATAGCCATACAATTGGGGAGATAGCAAGTTTATAAAATTAGCGAGAAAAATGGGTATACAGTCAAATAATTCAATGTTACAATATGTAACATTTTAGACAGTTCGATAAAAGGCAAGGAATATGACGGAAAAAGATGTTTTAACGGTAGAAGAAGTTGCAGAATATCTGCGCATTCATCCATATACAGCCAGACGTTTAGCCCGTGCAGGAAAGCTCCCCGGTTTTAAAGTTGGTGGGCAGTGGCGGTTTAAGAAGAAAGAATTGGAAAATAAAAAGTGAAGAATCTTCCAAAAGAAATACTGAATTATTTCGCTACGTTCACTGAGACGCGGTTTAACTTCAGGCGGCTTATTAATTACAAGTGGACGAATAATGAGCTTACCCTTGATTTCTCGCTTTTCCCGACATTTCAGAGCATGTTGCTTCAGAAGATTAAGGATGGCAATTTAGCATCGATAGCCATTAAGCAAGGTGAATATACGATTACGATTCCCAAGGACAGCATCATCCTTGAGACCGAAAAGATATTGAAGGGAAAGTTTAATAAAGAATATCTCGAGAAGTGTATCGCCGATGAATACAAGCATGCCGCGGAGCAAAACAAACTATTTATTGCCGGTAGTGA
>CAZBHY010000063.1:490-7970 GCA_964491705.1 uncultured Planctomycetales bacterium | reverse complement strand
GACAGATGCTGGTTCAGCCATGCTTACGGCAACGGCTGAAGCGGTTTGCAGTAATGTAGTGGATGCGTCTGCAGCAACTCAGATTGTCGGGATACCGGCTATTTTGCTTGAGGTTGTTGACGTGGATGACCCCATTGAAGTGGGCAGTAGCGAAACGTATGAAATCACCGTAACCAACCAGGGGACTGCTCCTGATAGCAATATCAAGGTGGTGGCTACTCTTGATAACAATCAGGAATATGTGTCCGCGTCTGGTCCAACCGACGGTTCAGTCAGTGGGAAGACGGTTACGTTTGCGCCGTTAAGTACACTGGGTGCGAAAGATTCTGTCACCTGGAGAGTGGTGGTTAAGGGCGTTGCGGTGGGTGATGCGCGGTTTAAGGTCACGATGAACAGTGATCAGTTGACTCAGAACGTTGAAGAGACCGAAGCCACGAATATTTATTAAGCGTGGTTCGTGATGGAATAAAAAGGCCCGGCTCCTCGTTTTGAGGAGTCGGGCTTTTCTTTATCGAAGACTTTTTACATCATTGGGAGTTGAGTAGAGTTTTTTATCTGGCATTGATTGCGCCAAGAATAAACGGATCCGAAAAAGGAGAGTTGCATTGTCTGATGATATGAAGATAAAAAATATTCGAGAGATTTCGATTGTCATTGATGATTGGGATGACATCTTTTCGGATTTTGATCCTCGGCCCTTAGATGAACGGGCTTTTTCAGAAGACTTTATTTTTGAGTTGAAAAAACGCTACCGGGAGACAAAGACGGGACGCATGTTAGTTTCGATTTGTGCACCGTCTATACTTAAGGATGAGAAGGCAGAAAAAACTGTCATTCAGCGCCTTAAGCGGGAATTTAAACGAGAGGCATTGCAGCGGCGTAAAATGATATTCGGGATACGGACGCGGGGGCTTATTTTCGTTGGGGTTGGAGTTTGTTTTCTCAGCGCATTGACATTAATAAAATATTATGAGGTCCTCAGTCAACTGGGAACTGATTTGATTGGGATTGTTTTGATGCCGTTGGGGTGGTTTGGCATATGGGAAGGTCTATCCAAGATCGTCGATACATCACCTAAGTTTATTCAGGATGAGATCTTTTTTGAAAAACTTGCTAAAGCGGAATACAAGTTTAAATACCTTGAAAAGGTGTAGTGTTTTTCATTATTCGTATCATGGAGAAAGGATAGCAATATGCAATGGCATGCCTTGAACCCTGATGAGGAGGATGTGATTGTTCGCAAAGCAACCGAACGGCCGTTTTCTGGGGAGTATTTACATTGTCAAACCAATGGCATGTATGTGTGCCGACGATGCGGGGCATTTCTTTTTCGGTCCGGTGACAAATTTGATTCCGGGTGCGGTTGGCCGAGTTTTGATGATGAGGTTCTGGGGGCCGTGAAAAGGACAGTCGATCCAGATGGCCAACGCACGGAAATTCTTTGCGCGCGTTGTCAGGCGCATCTGGGGCATGTCTTTCAGGGGGAACATTTGACAGCGAAAAATATTCGGCATTGCGTAAATTCGATATCATTGAAATTTATTGATCAGAGTGATTTAAAAATGCATGTGGAATATGCGTATTTGGGCGGCGGATGTTTCTGGTGCCTTGAAGCGGTGTTTGTTGAGGTTAAAGGTGTGGTATCCGTGATATCTGGTTATGCGGGAGGGCATGTGGCGCAGCCGAGTTATGAGCAGGTCTGTGCGGGTGAAACAGGCCATGTAGAGGTGGTGTGTGTATCATATGACCCCACGATCATCGCATATGAGGCAATCCTTGAGGTATTCTTTGCGATCCATGATCCAAGATCATTAAATCGGCAGGGTGCGGATCAAGGCACGCAATATCGATCGATCATTTTATACACGAATGCTCTTGAGAAAGAGATCGCGGAACATATGATTGCGGATTTGAACGCACGTGAAGTGTCGGGACAATCGATCGTGACGGAAATTCAGATTTTAGAAAAGTTTTATCCCGCAGAAGAGTATCATCAGGGATATTTTGTTCATCATCCACATGCGCCTTACTGCCAGGCCGTGATTTCCCCAAAAATTGCAAAGTTTAAACAACACTATAAAAATTATCGGAAATAATCTATAATAGGCCTCCATTTGCTACACTATGTTTTATCGAGGATGTTGATTGGTTTTTTTAATATTTTATTGATATGAATTTGTAAGGAGTGATATGGAAATTGGAATTGTGGGTTTACCCAATGTCGGAAAATCGACATTATTTAATGCGTTGACAGGGGCGGGCATTGCCGCGGAAAATTTTCCTTTTACGACCATTGAACCGAATATCGGCATTGTTCCTTTGCCGGATGAGCGGCTTGATGTTCTGGCAAAGCAATTTGACAGCGCCAAGGTGACACCGGCGGGCATTCGTTTTGTCGATATCGCCGGTCTGGTCAAAGGCGCAAGCCAGGGAGAAGGGCTGGGCAACAAGTTTTTATCGCATATCCGGGGAGTTGATGCGATTTGTCATGTGGTACGCTGTTTTGAAGATGAGAATGTGATCAATGTGATGGGATCTCTGGATCCTTTGAACGCCGCAGATACGATTGAAACAGAACTTCTTTTAGCGGATCTTCAGCAAGCGCAGAAGGCCTTGGAGCGCGCGCAAAAAAATGCGAAATCCGGAGAGAAGGCAGCCAAGGATAAAGTGGCGGCTTTGGAACAGATCATTCAGGCGTTTGATCACGGTCAATCTGCACGGCTTCAAGATATTCCCGCGGACATTGCCGAGGAGTATCAATTTTTGACGGCAAAGCCATTATTGTATGTTGCCAATACGGATGAAAACGGCGCGTCGGAAGAGATGCTGGCGCCGTTGAAGCAACGGGCGGCCACGGAAGGCGCGGGTGTGATCGCGTTGTCAACGAAGTTAGAGGCAGAAATTTTGGAGCTTCCACTGGAAGAGCGTGCATCATATTATCAAGAGGCGGGGATTATTTCGCCGGGCTTGACGCGTCTCGCGCAGGCCGGTAAAGATCTGCTTCGGCTGATTTGTTTTTTTACGGCGGGTCCTCAGGAAACACGCGCATGGCTGATTCCCCAGGGGACACCAGCGGTTAAGGCTGCCGGCAAGATTCATTCGGATATTGAGCGCGGCTTTATCCGTGCGGAAATTTATCAATATGCGGATTTGGTGCGTTTAGGAGATTACTCCAAGGTCAAAGAAGCCGGCCTGGTGACACTGGAGGGCAAAGAGTATGCGATGAAAGACGGGGATGTGGTGTATTTTCGGTTCAGTGTATGACCTCTTGATAGACGGCGCCCAAGAGCCGGGATTTTGTTTTTTTGGCTTGTGAAGGAACTTGAGGCGAAGTAAAATACACATAATATATTTTTGGAATATGTCACGATTGATGGGAAGGAGGATTTATGGGACTGGGCATCAAAAAAATCAAAGATTTTTTGGATACCGAGATTTGGCGTATTCGCGCGGATAAACTGTCGCGGCCGAAATCATTCTTTTTGCGTCAGTTGCGTATTATTGTCTTGGCATGGCGCGGCTTCGATGAGGATAAGTGCAAGCTCAGGGCATCTGCGTTGACATTTTACTCCTTGCTGTCTATTGTCCCGATGGTGGCGATGGCCTTCGGTATTGCCAAGGGATTCGGGTTTGAAAATCGCTTGCAAGACATTCTGCTGGAAAAATTTCAGGGGCAAGAAGATGTGGTCTTGCGTGTTATTGAATTTGCCAAGGCCATGTTGGAAAAAACGCAAGGCGGGTTGATCGCGGGCATTGGTATTGCGGTGTTATTTTGGACTGTAATCAAGGTTCTTGGTCAGGTAGAAAGTTCGTTTAATGATATCTGGGGGATCAAGCATGCGCGTTCGATTGGCCGGAAGTTCAGCGATTATATGTCGGTTATGCTGATTTGTCCGATACTGTTGATTATGTCCAGCAGTATGACAGTGTTGATTACCAGCCATGTTGCGACGATTATGGAGAAGATCGTTATTTTGGGCGCGTTCTCGCCGATAATCATGTTTTCGCTCAAGGCGCTGCCGTTTATTTTTTTGTGGGTTTTGTTTACCTTCTTCTATGCCTTTATGCCCAATACCAAGGTCTTGATCCGCTCAGCCTTTTTGGGCGGGGTGGTGGCGGGGACAATCTATCAGATAACACAATGGGCATATATTACATTTCAAATTGGCGCGTCAAAATATGGGGCCATTTATGGCAGTTTTGCTGCGTTGCCGTTGTTTCTTGTCTGGCTGCAGATCAGCTGGCTGATCGTTTTGTTTGGCGCCGAGATTTCGTTTGCTGAACAGAATGTCGAGACCTACGAGTTTGAACCCGACAGCCTAAAAGTCAGCGCTGCGTTTAAACGCTTATTGGCGTTACGGATTGTGCATTTGTGTGTGAAAAATTTCTCGACGGCAAAGACCCCATGGACCGCAGCGCAGATCGCGCACCATCTGGAGATTCCGATGCGTTTGGTCAGACAGATTTTGTTCGAATTGACAGAATCCAGGGTCTTGGTGGAAGTTAAATTTTTTGATTTGAATGAAGTGTCCTATCAGCCGGCCAAGGATATAGAGCATTTGACCATACAGGATGTGATGGACACCATGGATAATCATGGGGTTCATGATATCCCTGTGGAAAACAGTGAGGAATTGAGAAAGATCAGTCAGGCACTGCAGGCATTTGCAGAACGCAACAAAAAATCTGATGCGAATTTTTTGCTTAAGAATCTTTAAGATCGGAGGGGGTTATGTGGGAAGAATTTGGCGTGTTTGAGGCAGGTTGGGTTTTATGGGATTTAATGATTTCGTTCACTTTTTTTATTGGGATTTTTCTGATTATTTCGCGAGAGGCCGTGGAATGTCTGAACAGGGATTTTCAGAAGGAATTAGGCTGGAGGAAATATATTATCCCTCAATTGGAAGGGAAGAAATTTCTTTTTATTGACGCGTTTATTCTCAAGTATCCTGTTTGGATCGGGCTGACGATTTCTATCATATCCTTTGTCCTGTTGTTGATCCGCAAAGGGAATGCTGTGGTATAACGAATCTGCTGGAAAATTTCTTCTGATATGCTATTCGAGTGTCGCTATTTTCACGATGCAATGTTAAATGGTTGTATGGAATCGATATATATTTTTTAATGGGCAGGGGGCTATTTTATTGATTGTTGTTTGAGAATGAATTGGAGAGGTGGCCGAGT
Organism: uncultured Planctomycetales bacterium; assembly: GCA_964491705.1. GTDB lineage: Bacteria > Omnitrophota > Gorgyraeia > Zapsychrales > JANLHA01 > JAKLFA01. The sequence goes on along the minus strand of CAZBHY010000063.1, from coordinate 2,786 downwards.
GGTTTAAGGCGCACGCCTGGAAAGTGTGTGGCGATCAAAAGTTGCCCGAGAGTTCGAATCTCTCCCTCTCCGTTTAATCTTGAAAGCCCAATAGGGCTTTCAAGATTAAAATGCAGGCTGGACATAACGAACTTATGCGAAGCATGAGTCCGCGACTGAGCGAAGCGAGGAAAGTGCCGCTGGCGTGGCGATGGTTAGTGCCGAATATGAGGACAGGTGGTCATGAATATCTACGAGACATGGATTAAAGCACTCAAGCACACGCAGATTATTTCGTCTCGTGTGAAGTCGCTGAGGGTTGAGGGTGACACGCGCATGCCGTATATTTTTTTGGCGGAGGCGAGTATCAATCATGGGGATACGGTGGTGCGCAAAGGTGAGGTGGCGATTCAGAAGCCATCACTGATTCTTCCTCCGAATCTTCCTCAATTTGAAGGGTTTGATTTTGACAACGGCAGGACAACGGACAGCCTTCCCACTTCTATTGCCAATTTTTTCTTTGTTCGCGGCATCCACATTCCATCGTATCACTATAATAATACCACCAGTATCATGGACGTGTTTGAAGGACGATTGTCCAAGGCCATTGCGTATTACCGTGATGAATTGCAGCGCCAGGAAAATGTCCATACCGGGCTTATTGTCGGATTGGAAGAGTGCTGGCAATTTTCTATTTTGTTATATAACTGTGCGCAGGTCATCAAAAATGCGGATCATGATATTCAGAGGCTGCTGGATGAGTTCCAGGATCGTTCCAGCCGATAAGTGCGGGTGTTTATGAAGTCGATACGGTATTTCATCCTTGTTTTATCGATCTTTTTTTCTTTGTCTCACGCCTGCGGGGCTGCTGACTTTTTATCCACGGAGCGTTTTGAGCTGGACAACGGTCTGATCGTCTTAACGACGCCTATGCCGAACAGTGAGATGGTTTCGGTGTATGGTGTGGTGAAGACGGGATCCGCGACTGAAGGGGAGTATCTCGGTGCTGGGCTATCGCACTTTATGGAGCATATGCTTTTTAAAGGAACACAGCGGCGAGGCGTCGGAGCGATTGCGGCGGAAGTTCAAACCTTGGGTGGAACGATTAATGCGGGAACGCACTTTGATTATACGATTTATACCATTACGGTTCCATTGGTCCATTTTGAGCAGGCCGTGGATATTTTGTCCGATATGCTCATGCATCCGCAATTTGATCCAACAGAGATTGACAAAGAGCGTGACGTAGTATTAAACGAAATACGGATGTATGATGATCAGCCGGAGAGATATTTAAACGAGCATGTTTTTCAGACGGTGTACCGTGTTCATCCGTACCGTATACCGATTATCGGATTTGAAGAACTTTTAAAGCCGCTGACGCGCGATGATTTTTTAGCATATTATCATCGACACTATGTGCCGAATAATATGATTATATCCGTCGCAGGAGGGGTGGCATCAGCGGATGCTGTTTCCGTTGTCCAAAAATTTTTTAATCATTACCCGATGGGGAAATATCACCTGCGGCATCTTCCTGTTGAGCCGGTGCAGACGAAGCAACGGACGCGCACAGAATATTTTTCAACAGATCTGGTTCGCATTTCTGTTGCCTATGCGGGTGTGGATGTGGCCAGCGATGATATGGCCGCCTTGGATGCCTTGGCGATGATCTTGGGTCATGGCCGGGGCTCTCGGTTATATGCGGCTTTGGTGGATGGTCAAAAGATTGCGCACACTGTCACTGTATCGAATTTTACTCCCAAGGATCAGGGATTTTTTGAGATTCTCGTTGCATCGCGTGAGGATCATACTGAGGAGATTTTAAAAGAAATTGATCGGCAGATCACCGCGATCGTCCATGATGGTGTTGCCCAAGGGGAACTGGATAAGGCTGTGAATCTCTCGTTGAAATCGGTGTTTGAGGAATTGGAGAGTTCATCAGATGTGGCTTATCGTACCGCCTTAGATGAAGCGGTGGCTGGGCAACATGATTTTACCCGTTATTATATTCAGACATTACAAGAGCTAACCTCTCGCGACATTGCCCGTGTGGCGGAGAAATATCTTCATCGTGACCGGCGCTCGGTTGTCGCGTTACGCCCAGATCGCCTTGCCCCACATGCCACATCGCCATCACCGCGTGAAAATGAACAGTCGATTGAGCGCGTTGTTTTGAAGAATGGATTAACCATTCTTTTATCCCCGAATCATACATTGCCCCTGGTATGGATGAATATGGTGTTTCAGGGGGGAGTTCATCAGGAATCGTTAGAACTCAGCGGTTTATCTCATATGACGGCGCTTGTGTGGCCCA
>CAZBHY010000063.1:0-480 GCA_964491705.1 uncultured Planctomycetales bacterium | reverse complement strand
GTGGCCCAAGGCGTCACAGCGCTATTCCTATCATGACATATCGTCACTGACGGAACAAAGAGGAATATCCTTGTCCGGATTTTCCGGCCAGAACAGCTTTGGATTAAGAATGAACACCTTAAGTCAGCATCTCAATATCTCACTCGCGGTGTTGGCTGATGTGGTATTGCATCCGTTGTTTCCGGATCCGTTGTTGGCCGATGAAAAACAGCGCGTCAAGGCAGAACTTGTTCAACTCAATGATGATATCCGTTATATCGGATTATGTGCCCTGCGTGAGTCGCTTTTTACCGAGCATCCGATGGGATGGTTTGCCTTAGGGACGACAGAGAGCATTGATCAGATGACACCGTCGGATGTGCGCACGTTCTACCAGCGGCATGCGGTTCCGTCGAATGCGGTCTTGTCTGTGTTTGGTGATTTTGATCGTGATGAAATGATACGGTTGCTTCAACGGTATTTTGGGCAGTGGGATGGACC
>CAZBHY010000062.1:0-8048 GCA_964491705.1 uncultured Planctomycetales bacterium | reverse complement strand
ACCGTTTTGGCATCTGAAAATCGCGCCATTTAACGCCCATAAAGTCCTCCTCATTGATAGTGAATAGAGAAATCAGTTTTACTTCGAATACAACTCAATGATTAACTGCTCATTAATCGGAAAGGTAATATCTTCCCGTTCTGGTAACCGTGATACCTTCCCCTTGAGATGGTCCTCATCCACCAAGACCCAACTGACCTTCTCTCGCCCTTGATACTCATTATTCAAATCCACATTTGTCTTCGCAAGCTTTTTGATTCCATCCTTATTCTTTACAGAAATCTCATCTCCGGCCTTGACAGTATAGGAAGGAATATTGACGCGCTTATCATTGACACAGATTAAACCATGTCCGACCATCTGCCGAGCTTGCGGACGCGTCGTCGCAAATCCCAGTCGATAAACGACATTATCAAGACGACGCTCCAACAATTGCAGAAGGACGCTGCCGGTAATGCCTTTTGAACGACTGGCCTTTTCATAATAACGCCGAAATTGTTTTTCTAAAACTCCATACAAGCGTTTGACTTTCTGCTTCTCACGCAACTGCAGACCGTAATCTGACAGTTTGGTGCGCTTTGCCCCATGCATGCCCGGAGCATAATCACGACGTTCCAATGCGTTGCGTTTTGAGGAAAAAAGTTCAACCCCCTCACGCCGGGAAAGTCGCCATTTTGGTCCAATATATCGTGCCATATCCTTAAAGTCCTTTCTCGTTACCCATTAAACCCTGCGTTTTTTCCTGGGACGGCAACCATTATGAGGAACTGGCGTCACATCCCGAATCGACATGACGGCTAATCCCGCAGCCTGAATCGCACGGACAGCAGACTCGCGTCCGGAACCCGGACCTTTGACATATACTTCAACGCTCTGTAATCCTAAATCCTTCGCCTCTTTGGCCGCCGTGGACGCCGCAACCTGCGCCGCAAACGGAGTTGATTTCTTTGATCCATTGAAACCAACCGCGCCAGGGCTGGACCAGGAAATCACATTGCCCTGTCGATCTGTAATAGAAATAATCGTATTATTAAATGTTGCTTTAATATGGACGGTACCAGATGTCACGCCCTTCAAAGATTTTTTCTTGGTCTTTTTTTCTTTTCCCGCCGCACTTTTTTTGCGTACCATAGTAACCTCTATTAATTAGCTTTTTTCTTAATAATATTACTAATTGCCGATTTCCGCCCCTTACGTGTCCGCGCATTGGTCTTGGTGCGCTGTCCCCTGGCCGGAAGCCCCTTGCGATGACGTAAACCGCGGTAATTTCCGATATCCATCATGCGTTTAATGTTTTCCGAAATATCCCTACGCAGCTCACCTTCCACCAGATAATTGTTTTGGATGACCGCTGTAATACGGGCCACTTCCTCATCCGAAAGGTCCTTGGCACGTCGATTAAATTCAATATTTGCTTCCGTCAATATCTTTCTTGCGTTGACACGCCCGACACCATAAAGATAGGGCAGCGCTGCGTCAATACGTTTCTCGCGAGGAATATCAACACCTAAAATTCTTGGCATGTTCTTATCCTTATTTCCAAAACTGATTACACAATGTTATCCCTGGCGCTGCTTGTGTTTGGTGTTTTCACAAATCACCCGCACAACACCTTGACGCCTGACAATTTTACACTTATTGCAAATTCTTTTAACAGATGACTTAACTTTCATTTTTTATCCCTATATGTTATACGCCCACGATTCAAATCATACGGTGAAAGCTGTACTTTGACTTTATCCCCCGGCAAAATCCGAATAAAATGCATGCGGATCTTTCCGGAGACATGTGCTAAAACCACATGGCCATTCTCAAGTTCAATACGAAACTGCGCGTTCGGCAATGCCTCAAGCACCGTTCCATCAACCTCGATGAGTTCTTCCTTTGCCATCTTACGCGGTTAAAACCTCCGGGCCTTCCTTGCGGATAGACACCATATGTTCAAAATGTGCCGACGGCTGACCATCAGCCGTTTCAACTGTCCACCCATCCTCTAAAATCGTTGTCTGCCATGTTCCCAAATTAAGCATCGGTTCAATACAAAAAACCATGCCCTCTCTTAAAATCGGTCCAAAATTCGGAGGGCCATAATTTAAAATTTCCGGCTCCTCGTGCAGCTGACGTCCAATGCCATGACCAACAAAATCCCTCACCACAGAGCATCCATTGGCTTCAGCATACACTTGAATCACATGCGAAATATTGGATAAATGCGCGCCGACCTTTGCTTCCGCGATTCCCTTCAATAACGCCTCATGCGTGACATCAATCAACATCTGCTTGCCCTGATGGACATGGCCCACCGCAATCGTTATCGCAGCATCCGCGTAATACCCCTGATAAATCAATCCAGCATCAATGCTGACAATATCGCCATCCACCACAAACCGCTGAGCACTGGGGATTCCGTGTACCACTTCCTGATTGATCGAAATACATGCCGACGCTGGATATCCACGATATCCTTTAAATGCCGGACGGCACTGGGCCGCACCAATCAATTTTTCTGTCAAAAGATCAATATCCGCCGTGGTCATTCCAGCCCGAACAGAACTGGACACTTCCTTTAAAATCGCTGATAAAATCTGACCAGCCTTTTTCAGAATTTTCAACTCAGCCGGACTTTTTATAGAAATCGAATTAGTCATTCCCTTGAATCACATCTTCAAAAAAACGCAGCACCTCACGCACATCTTGTCCCGCGTCCACCCGATAAAGCTTCTGCTGTTTTTCATAATAGCCAATGATCGGAGCAGTGCTCTTCATATAAACATCCATTCGATTCTTAATGGTCTCTTCATTGTCATCCGCGCGCTGATACAATGCTCCGCCACAAAGATCACATATTCCGTCTTTTTTTGACGGAATATTCACCACATGATAAACAGCGCTGCATTGGCGGCAAATACGCCGCCCGGTCAAACGCGTAATAATGACCGGCAAATCCACTTCCATAAAAACCGTCGCATCAATCGCAGTATGCAGCCCGTTCAAAATCCGATCTAAATCCATCGCCTGCTGAACTGTCCGTGGATATCCATCAAAGAGCACGCCGGCATTCAAATCTGATGATTTGAGCTGATTCTCAATCATCCTGGTCACCACATCATCTGGAACCAGCTCCCCATGATCCACAAACGCCTTCATCTCACGCCCGAGATCAGAACCGCTCTTTAACTCGGCACGAAGGATATCTCCCGTAGATAAATGGACAACGCCAAATTTTTCCTTAATGGCAGCAGCCAGTGTTCCTTTACCAGCACCAGGCGGTCCAAGCAAAACCACTTTCATTATCGTCTGCCCCTCAGTTGCCCTGATTTCATGAATCCTTCATAATGACGCGTCATCAAATGCGATTCCACCTGCTTCATCGTTTCCAACATAACACCGACGATAATCAAAACGCCTGTCCCACCAAAAAACGACGCCACAAGATAAGGAACCTTAAATGAAGCCATAATCGCATCCGGCATAATCGCGATCGCACAAATAAAAACCGCCCCCGCCAACGTAATGCGTGTTAAGACAAAATCCAGATACTCTGCGGTTTGATTTCCAGGACGGACCCCCGGAATAAATGCACCATTTTTCTTCATCTGGTTTGCCGTATCGAGCGGATTAAAAACAATAGCTGTATAGAAATAACAGAAAAACACAATTAACAACGCGTAAATCGCATAATATCCAAAATGCCCACGCATGATAAAACCAGCCAGGCGCTGGAGCCCTTCCGAAGGAATAAAACTCGCGAGTGTCGCTGGAAACAATAAAATTGACTGCGCGAAAATAATTGCGATAATCCCGGAGGTATCCACCTTTAAGGGAATATAGGTGCTCTGCCCCCCATAAACTTTTCTCCCGACAACGCGACGCGCATATTGCACCGGTATTTTGCGCTGAGCCTGTGTCACCAGGGTAATCGCCAGAATGACCGCGAACAGAAAAAACACCATAATCACCAACGTCAACGGTTGTAGCTGCGCTGCTCCCACTGTCTTGGCCGACATCAATCGCGACATCATCTGAACCGCTGCCGGGGCTGACGCAATAATACCCGCCGTGATAATCAAAGAAATTCCGTTGCCGATACCACGCTCTTGAATCTGTTCCCCCAGCCACATCAACAACAGCGTTCCGCATGAAAGCGTTAACACGGTGATCAACCGGAATCCCCACCCCGGAGCATTGACCACCATGATGTTTTCAAAACCTTGTTTTTCCAGCCACAATGCAATAAAGAAAGACTGCACAAAAGCGAGCCCCAGCGTTCCGTATCGCGTATACTGATTAATTTTATGATACCCAGCTTGCCCCTCTTTCGCCAACTTCTCCAATGCAGGAATGACCGCTGTCAAAAGCTGCATAATAATCGAACTCGAAATATAGGGCATGATCCCCAAACCAAAGATCGTCATGCGCTCAAAGGCGCCGCCAGAAAACATCCCCATCATGCCAAAGATCGTACCGCCGGCACTCGCATTCATATTCTGAAAATACTGTGCCAGCACCGAACCATTCACTCCTGGAGTCGGTACCAAACAACCCACCCGATAAACCGCAATCAACCCTAAGGTGATCAAAATGCGATTTTTCAATTCTGGGATTTTAAAACAGTTAGAAAAAGCAGTGAGCATTGTTTAAGATTTCTTTTCAGCCGCCAGGGCCTTTAATCCGCTCTTGTCAAAAATCTCTATTGTTCCGCCTGCCTGCGTAATCTTTTCAACGGCAGACTTCGAAAACGCCGTTGCCTTCACTGTTAGCGCTTTTTTCAAATCTCCCGTTCCCAGCACCTTGAACGGCTTAAATAGATTATGAATCAAACCCGCATCCTTCAACCGTTGAGCATCGACCACATCGCCTTTCTCAAAACGGGAGAGATCGGAAACCTTGACCAGCTGATACACAATCGGTCGATGACTGCGAAATCCAACCTTCGGTAGACGACGAATCAATGGCATCTGTCCGCCTTCCGATCCAGCGAGAGTGCCTCTCCCCGGACGGCTATTCTGTCCATTCATTCCGCGCCCAGCAGTTTTTCCGCTTCCAGAGCCATTCCCACGGCCGACGATACGTTTACGTTTCCGTGATCCAATGGGTGATTTTAATTGATGAACCTGCATTGTTGACATCCTATCGTCGTTAATTTTTTACTGATTTAAGCCGTGTCAATCCGTCCATAGTTGCTTTAACAACATTCACCGGATTATTCGAGCGATGACACTTGGTTAGAATATTATGGATCCCAGCCCCGTCACACACCGCACGCACTGGACCGGCAGCAATAACTCCGGTTCCCTCAACGGCAGGTTTTAACAGAACCCGGGCCCCACCCCACGCCCCGATAATTTCATGAGGAATCGTTGTCCCCTTCAATGAAATTTTAACCATATTCTTTTTTGCTGCAGACATGGCCTTACGAATAGCGATCGCGACCTCACCGGCTTTCTCCTGTGCGTATCCCACATGACTTTTCCCATCACCAACAACCACCAAGGCGCTAAATGACATCTTTTTCCCACCCTTGGTCACCTTAGTCACGCGGCGTATCGATAAGACCTTTTCCACATAATCCGATTCACCCTCAGCCGGCTTTTTTGATTCATTATCACGACGGCCAGAACTTCGTTTGCGCGACTTCCCACCAGCACGGTCCTGCGATTGCCCATCTTTCCGTTCAGATTCTGGCGCAACATCACCCTGAATAGGGGCTTGGGTCTCTGAAGACTCACCTGTCAATTTCTTTTCGTCATCTTCCATCGTAACCATCACTCCGCATTAAAATAATTTAAAATTCCAATCCACTCTCACGAGCCGCTTCGGCAAAGGCCTTAACCCGACCATGATAAAGGTATCCACCTCTGTCAAAACAAACCTTTGTGATCCCTTTCCCCTTGGCCAGCATCGCAAACGACTTTCCAAGGGCAGCAGCCCCGGCAATATTCCCACCGCCTTTGATCTCCTTAGCAACATCCTTGTTGAGTGTTGACATGCCACACAAAACCTGACCCGTTGTATCGTCAACAATCTGAGCATAAAAATTTTTTAGACTGCGATGCACACATAAACGGCGACGATCATCCGTTCCGATAACCCGTTTCCGAATACGTGCATGCTTCGCAACACGCTTGACTTCTTTATCATTTGTTTTATTTTTCATCATCACACTACTTGGTTACTGATTTGCCCTGTTTTTTCTTAACCTTTTCTCCAACATAACGGATCCCTGTGCCTTTATACGGTTCCGGCGGTTTGAGAGCCCTGATCTTCGCTGCGACCTGCCCGATTAAAGCCCTGTCAGACCCTTCGATAATAATCGAGGTCTGCGTCGGGACAGTGACGGTCACCCCCTTGGGAATGATAAACTCAACCGGATGGGTGAACCCAAGATTAAAGGCAATTTTATTCCCCTGAAGATTCGCACGAAGACCAACCCCCTGAATCTCCAGCTCTTTTTTATGGCCCTGGGTTAAACCAATGATCATGTTCCGCAGGTTCGCACGCACAGTCCCATGATTCGCCCGAACCTGTTTCACCTCTGAGGTCCGCCCGATGAGCAATTGATCTTTTTCTTGTTTCACTGTAATCCCCTGAGGGATATTCAATGAAAGCTTGCCTTTCTTCCCATCAACAATAACAGATGTATTGTCAATCGTCACCTTCACATCATTTGGAACAGAAATGGGGACCTTGCCGATTCTTGACATAAAATATATCCTGTCTCTATTTTCAATTAGTGTAAAATTCTACCAGATATAACAAATGACCTCTCCGCCCGTCCGGAGTTTGCGTGCTTCATGATCGGTTACCACGCCTTTCGAGGTTGATAATACTGCCGTGCCGAGCCCATTGAGCACCTTGGGAATTCTTGATCCGGAAACATAAACACGCAGCCCTGGTCGTGAAATCCGTCTTAATCCGGTGACTACCGACTTCTTTCCATCATATTTCAAATAAACACGGTAGGCCCCCTGAACATTGCTTTTTAAAAGCCGGAAATCTTCAATATAGGAAGTTTCTTTAAAAATTCCAAGAATCTTTCCGATCATGTTCGATGCCGGGATATCCACCGTTTCCTTACGTGCCTGAATGGCGTTCCGGATATTCGTCAACATATTTGCAATTGGATCGCTTAACGACATCTTATTTCCCTTGTATTAAAATGATTTTCTTAAATAAACCTTACCAGCTGGCCTTGGTCACGCCTGGAATCTCACCACGCCAAGCCAACTCACGGAAACAAATACGACAGACCCCGAACCGACGCATATATCCTTTCGGACGACCGCATAATTTACAACGATTATGCTGACGGATTGCGAACTTCGGCGTTTTGTTCGATTTATTAATTAACGCTTTTCTCGCCATAAAAATTTTCCTTTACGCTTTACGAAATGGCAGTCCTATGAGAGACAAAAACTCCATCGTCTGCTCTTTAGGCTTACGGTTAAAAACAAATGTAATATCCATCCCTTGTGCACGTGTCACTTTACCTGAATCAATTTCCGGAAAAATTGCATGGTCAGAAATTCCCATGGAATAATTTCCAAAACGGTCAAACGATTTTCTGGACACCCCGTTAAAATCCCGGATTCTCGGCAAACACACGTTAACAAACCGATCAAGAAATTCATACATCTTCGCACGGCGTAAGGTGACCATACATCCCACCGGAAGGCCTTTGCGAAGTTTAAAATTGGAGATCGCGATCCGGGATCTTCGGATGACCGGTTTTTGACCAGTGATCACAGCCAAATCCGCCATGGCGCTATCCATGATCTTGATATCATGAATGGCCTCGCCCACCCCCATATTGATCACAATCTTTTTGAGCCGGGGGGCAGCCAGCACGTTCTTAATCCCGAATTTCTTCTGAAGCTCTGGTAGAATTTCCTGATAATATTTTTCTTGAAGTCGTGGAACCACTGTTTATCACTCCTGTAAATTTAAATTACTTCGCCGCTTTTCTTGCTGATCCGCACCTTTGTCCCGTCTTTAAGCACCTTAATCCCAAATCGTGTCGGCTGATTCGTCTTCTTATCAACCAGCAT
>CAZBHY010000061.1:0-8162 GCA_964491705.1 uncultured Planctomycetales bacterium | reverse complement strand
CAAGGCGAATTTGAAGACGGCGATTGAGGGGGAATGCTATGAGACGCAACAGATGTATCCCGCCTTCGCGAAAGAGGCCGAGGAAGAGGGCAATCGTGACGCCGCGGTGGTTTTTAAAATGATTGCCAAGGTGGAGGCGCATCATGAGGCCCGCTATCGCGCATTGCTCGACATGGTGGAAAACGGCACGGTTTTTAAACGTGAGACACCGATTAAGTGGAAATGCAGTAAATGCGGATACATCCATGAGGGCAAAGAGCCGCCTATGAAATGTCCGGCCTGTAAGCATCCCAGAGAATACTTTGAGCCGGCGGATATGGATATTTAATCAAACATCATGCCCTGATTGACATCCGTGTTATTCAGGGCATTTTTCTATCAAAGGAACGATCGCATGAACGTTATGTCAGTGTTTAAGCCAAAATTTTTTTCATTGTTTCATGATTATTCATTTCAACAATTTAAATCCGATTGTGCAGCTGGGGTCATCGTTGGAATTTTAGCACTGCCGTTGGCGATTGCCTTTGCCATTGCATCGGGTGTCTCGCCGGACCGGGGTTTGGTCACCGCGATTATCGCAGGATTTTTAATTTCTTTGTTAGGCGGTAGCCGTGTTCAGATTGGCGGCCCAACAGGGGCCTTTGTTGTGATCGTCTACAGCATTGTTCAAAAATTCGGTGTGGACGGACTGGTGGTGGCAACCTTGATGGCTGGTTTGATCATGGTCGCCATGGGGTTCAGCCGCATGGGAGGTGTGATTAAATTTATTCCATATCCGCTGACAGTCGGGTTTACCTCCGGAATCGCCTTGATTATTTTTTCTTCCCAGATTAAGGATTTTTTTGGACTGCCGATTGCGGATGTTCCGGCTGATTTTTTGGAAAAATGGCAGGTATTTTTCGAATATCGTCATGGCGTTAATTTTTATGCGCTGCTTCTGGGGTTGGCCACCGTTTTTTTGATTTTATTTTGGCAACGGCATGTGAAGGTGATCCCTGGGGCAGTGGTCGCGCTGATTGCCGGGACAGTAGCGGTGTTTGTATTTCAGCTTCCTGTGGAAACGATCCAAAGCCGATTCGGGCACATCCCCAGTCATTTGCCATTACCGCATTTCCCGGCATTCAGTTTTTCACGTATGACACAATTGATTCCGGCGGCATTCACGATTGCGCTGCTGGGTAGTATTGAATCACTTTTATCAGCGGTGGTGGCCGACGGTATGATCGGCGGGAAGCACCGCTCGAATACAGAGCTGATCGCGCAGGGGATCGCGAATGTCTTTAGCGCTTTTTTTGGCGGCATACCAGCGACCGGTGCCATTGCGCGAACAGCAGCGAATGTGCACAACGGCGGCCGCACTCCAGTTGCTGGAATTGTGCATGCCTTAACGTTATTGGTGATTATGCTTTTCTGCGGCCGATGGGCGGTCTATATTCCGCTGTCGGTTTTAGCCGGAATTTTGATTCTGGTGGCATATCAGATGAGTGAATGGAAATCATTTTTGATGATTTTAAAGGCGCCAAAGAGTGATGTCGCGGTTCTCCTGGTCACATTTTTTCTTACCGTGATCACGGATCTGACGGTCGCGATTCAGGTCGGCATGATCTTGGCATCGTTTTTGTTTATGAGGCGCTTGGCGATGACCGCGAATATTCACATGATCACCAATGAATTCATGGATGAGGAAGATCGGGATGATCCGGCTGCGATCAGCCGCCGAGCGATTCCGAAAGGGATTGAGGTCTATGAGATCAACGGCCCATTTTTTTTCGGCATGGTGTCGACTTTTATTGAAACGATGAATAATATTGAGCGCAAACCCAAAGTCCGCATTCTGAGAATGAGACATGTCTTAAGCATTGATGCGACTGCCCTCAATGCGATTCGTCAGGCGGTTCGCCGTTCCCGTTTAAACGCGATTGACCTGGTGATTTCCGGCATTCATGCCCAGCCGCTGGTTGCGGTTCAGAAGGCTGGTCTTTATGATGAGATCGGGCCAGAAAATTTTTGTCATAATATTGATGCCGCCCTGGTACGCGCAGAACAGATATTGCAGGCCAAGGGGCCGGAACCCATGATTGTTTAAATCATGTAACGAAGGATGGATGATGGCTGCGATTAAAGACCTGATTGAATGGGATTATTGCGGATCGCATTACAGTGTTTATATCAAACATTTCCGCGATGAAGAAGGCCACAAAGGGATGACGCTGATTTTTGAGGATCAGACCTATCAAAAAGTCACGGAGGTGGTGATTCCGGCGAGAAAATTTCCGGAATTTTTACGCGCTGTCAATGATGGGTCATGGCAGGGGCCACGGCTTTAGTCGAGGCGAAATTATTTGTCTCTTGAGGCGCGCAGGGCATTCGGCAAGGTGTTTTTACTTTACAAATCTCACCGGCTTGTGTATGCTTTATCCTCGGCTGAGGAGCTTTTGTCCTGACCAGTCGTTTCGCACACACGACACAATTGTTTTGATGAGGGGCAGTCATGATTTCCACGAATGGGATATCGCTGCAATACGGGCAGCGCAAGTTATTTTCTGATGTGACCATTACGTTTTCTCCGGGGAACTGTTATGGCCTGATCGGCGCCAATGGATCCGGGAAATCCACATTTCTAAAAATTCTTTCCGGGGATATTGAGTCCACGGCAGGGACGGTCTCTGTTCCGCCTGGGAAACGCGTGTCTGTGCTCAAGCAGGATCAGTTCGCGTTTGATGCGTATACGGTTTTGGAAACGGTGATTATGGGGCATCAACGGCTGTATGCGATTATGCAGGAAAAAGATGCCCTTTATGCGAAGGAAGATTTTTCTGAGAATGATGGTCTTTTGGTATCGGAATTGGAAGGGGAGTTTGCTGATCTGAATGGATGGAACGCAGAATCCGATGCCGAGCAGCTATTAAGTGACCTTGGCATTCCCAAAGATCTTTGCGCCCTTCCCATGAAACAATTGGAAGCCGGGCAGAAGGTGCGCGTGCTGTTGGCGCAGGCATTATTCGGTAATCCGGATATTCTGCTGCTGGATGAGCCGACCAACCATCTGGATGTTGAGACCTGTATGTGGCTGGAAGAATTTTTATGTGAATTTCAAAATACGGCCATTGTCGTGTCGCATGACCGGCATTTTCTTGATAAGGTGTGTACGCATATCGCGGATATTGATTTCGGAAAGATTCAGCTGTATACCGGAAATTTTAGTTTTTGGTCCGAAGCCAGTCAATTGGCAATGCGCCAGCGCAGTGATGCCAATAAAAAAATTGAAGACAAGCGTAAAGAACTGCAGGAATTTGTGGCCCGCTTTAGTGCCAATGCGTCCAAATCACGTCAGGCAACCAGCCGTAAAAAAATTCTTGAGAAGTTGACGCTGGATGATATTAAACCGTCGTCACGGAAATATCCCTATATTCATTTTGAGCAGCAGCGGGAGGCCGGCAATGATTTGCTGCATGTGGACCGCCTGTCAAAATCGCTCAATGGGGAGATCCTTTTTCAAGATGTGACGCTGCATATTGAAAAAGGTGAGAAAGTCGCTTTTGTTGGGCCCAACGATGTCGTTAAGACCGTTTTTTTTCAGGTGCTGATGGGAGAACTGTCTGCGGATAGTGGATCGTTTAAATGGGGATCCACAACAGCCAAGGCCTATTATCCGAAAGATAATGCGCGGTATTTTGAGCATGATTTGACTGTTGCTGATTGGTTGGCGCAATATTGGCATGAAAATGACATGAATTTTGTGCGCGGGTTTTTAGGGCGGATGCTTTTTTCCGGCGATGAGTCAATGAAATCGGTTAAGGTCCTGTCCGGTGGGGAGCGAGTGCGGTGCATGCTGGCACGGATGATGATCGCTCAACCCAACGTGGTTATCTTGGATGAGCCGACCAATCATCTGGATTTGGAATCTATCACGGCGCTCAACCAGGGGATGGAACGTTTTCGCGGAACGATCCTTTTTTCATCCCATGATCATCAGCTTGTGCAGACCGTCGCCAATCGTATTGTGGAAATTACCCCCAAAGGATATATTGACCGGGTGGCAACGACCTTTGATGAATATTTGGCAGATGAGCATCTGCGCGTGCAGCGGCGGCAGTTATATGCAGTATCGTGATGACGTGGCTGTGATACACTATGATCGATATTTCTTAAGGTGGGCGAATAATCGATTGGCGATGTGAGGTGGGTCATGCGGGTTCTCAACCATTTATTTAAAAATAATCAGGCATGGGCTGCGCAGATTAAGGCGGCTGACCCTGATTTTTTTATGAATTTGTCCCGTCAACAGAATCCAGAGTACCTTTGGATTGGATGCGCAGACAGCCGCGTGCCAGCCAATCAGATTATTGGTTTGATGCCAGGGGAGGTTTTTGTTCATCGCAATATTGCCAATATCGTGGCGCATGCGGATTTGAATTGTCTATCGGTGCTTCAATATGCCGTTGATGTATTGCAAGTGAAGCATGTGATTGTGTGCGGGCATTACGGATGCGGAGGGATTAAAGCGGCGTTGGATGGAAGGGATCATGGGTTGATTGATCACTGGCTGTGCTATATCCAGGATGTCTATCGCTGTCACAAGGATGAATTGGATGCATTAAAAGGCCAGAAAAAAAATGACCGGTTGTGCGAGTTAAATATTATTGAACAGGTTTATAATATTTGTCAGACAGCGATTGTGCGCAACGCATGGGCCGCCGGTCGGGCATTGGATGTCCATGGATGGGTTTATCGCATTGACGACGGAATATTGAATGATATGGATATTACGGTCACGAGTTTGGATGATTTTCATCAGGTTTATCGTGGATACCGCTGTCACGCGGCATCTTGACACGTGTAAACGATCGGCGTTGATATGAAGACCATTATTTTATTATTATTTTCAAACGTTTTTATGACATTCGCATGGTATGGTCATCTGAAATTTAAAAGCCAACCGCTTATTTTGGTGATCGTGATCAGCTGGATGATCGCATTTGTGGAATATTGTTTTCAGGTTCCTGCCAATCGTATCGGGCATGGCTTATTCAACGCTGCTCAACTCAAAACAATCCAGGAAATCATTACCCTGTGCGTATTCGCGGTTTTTTCCATATGGTATTTGAAGGAACCGATGCGGTGGAACTACATTATCAGTTTTCTTTTCTTGGCCTTGGCCGCCTATTTTATGTTCAAAAAATAAGCCTTTTATTTTTGAATCCGTCCTTTTTTTGCAACTGTCATGTGATACAATGAAAACAACATATAATACGATGTATTCCTTGACAGACACTTATGAATCTTGCCCGGTATACAAAGGTTCACAAAAAAAAGAAGCCATGGTGGATACAGGCGCTTCAGATATTCTTTTTTGTGTTATTTGGCGGCATCATTTTTTATATCGTATTGGAAATTTATCGCAATCAGCTGTTTGACATTATTGTCAAGGCCTTGGTCTTGGATACGCGTTTTTTGCTGCTGCTTCTGGTGAATGTCTTTTTGATTTGCGCCGTGCTGATGGTACTCTTGTATCAATGGATGGACCGTGAGAACATCCGCTTCAAATTTTTACGCCGCCGTTACCGCAGTATGCTGGTCAGCCCTGAGTATTATCGCAATTTGCGTCGCGTGAATATCGATAATTTTTTTCCTGGCGCGATCGCGGCCGCTCCTCAAGGCAAATTGGATGTGGATCATGAATTAAAGTCATCATCGTTGGTCGTTATTGATCAGACCGGTGTCCATAAAAATGCCCGCCAAACTTACATCGCTTATAAAAATGGAAAGTTGCATGGAAATTTTTTGACGTATTTTGTCAATGGCAATTTGCTGGCAGAGATTATGTATAAGGATGGTCTGTTGGATGGACGGAGTGTTGTTTATTATCCTAACGGATTTTTGCATAATGAGAAATATTTTAAAAATGGGAAATTGAATGGTGTATTTCGTGCCTGGGATGAAGAGGGGGCGCTGTTTTTTGAAATCGAATATCAGGATGATATTCAGCATGGATTTGACCGGACGTATCGGAAAAACGGCATTATTGAGTATGAAGACACCTATATTCACGGTGTATTGGTGAAACGAAAGACATTTGATGGGTTGGGCCAGTTTAAATATGTGCAGAAGTATCGCAAAGAATGATCACATGGTTTTCCACCGCATGTTTCCTTGTCAGAAAACAACCCAATATTCGACTAAGAATTAGAGCTAAATGGTAAAAAAGGATTATATCATGGCAGAAGATCCGATATGCGGAATGAATGTGGATCGTACAACCGGGATCACATTAACCAAAGATGGGACAGCTTATTTTTTTTGCAGTCGTCATTGCGCGGAAAAATTTGCTGAACAAAATCATCTTGTGCTGACTGAGCGTTCCTGTTGTGCGCCAGTCCAACGGACTTTTTTTCAAAGCCGGCTCTTCTGGGCGGCAGCCGCGTTGCTCGTTCCTGCTCTATTATCGTATGGCATCCCGATCTTGGTTCCCTTCCGGGAGTCGCTGGTGATGTATGTAAGACTGATTTGGTGGGCGGTGTTGTTAGGCTTGGCCTTGGGCGGTGTGATTGATCATTTTATTCCACGTTCCTATATTTCCCATGTGCTTGCTAACAAGCGAAAAAGAACGGTGATATACGCGGTGATCTTGGGATTTTTTATGAGCGCCTGCAGCCATGGAATTTTGGCCTTGGCGATTCAGCTTTATAAAAAAGGTGCATCGACCTCATCGGTGGTAGCATTTTTATTGGCGAGTCCATGGGCGAATTTTCCACTCACTGTTATGCTGGCAGGTTTTTTTGGGATTGCACGGGCGATTTATATTATTATGGTGGCGATCATTATTGCGGTGATGACCGGTTTGGTGTATCAGGTTTTAGAAGCAAAAGGGATGGTTGAGACGAATCCAGCATCATTGGCCAATGATCCGGATTTTATTTTGAAAGATGATTTGCGACAGCGGATCACGCATTACCAGTGGTCAGTCGACCGCATTAAACACGACTGCAAGGGTGTATACGAAGGCGCATTAGCATTGTCCGATATGGTGTTATGGTGGATTGTGCTGGGAGTGGGTTTGGCCAGTTTAGCGGGGGCGTATGTTCCGCAGCATTTTTTTCATCATTATATGGGGCCAACGGTTTTTGGGATGGTGGTGACATTGGCCTTGGCAACAGTGATTGAAGTGTGTTCAGAGGGTTCAGCGCCCTTGGCCTTTGAAATTTTTCGTCAAACCGGAGCATTGGGCAACAGTTTTGTTTTTTTAATGGCGGGGGTGGCAACTGATTACACAGAGATTGGTTTGATATGGCATAACATTGGACGCCGTGCAGCGTTGTGGTTGCCTGCATTGACTGTTCCACAGGTGATTTTCTGGGGATATCTTGCGAATATGATCTTTTGAATTTATAATACACCCCTGATTGCCAACGCGGAGGGCTGTTATGGAAAAAGAGAAAATTTTATTTTTTGATACCAAACCGTATGATCGTTTATTTTTTGATCAGGCCAATACAAAGTCGGCGTATCAATTTTCTATTAAATATTTGGATGGGCATTTGACAGAGGAAACCGTCGGATTTTGTTCAGGGTATGATGTTGTGTGCGCGTTTGTCAATGATACACTCAATGAATCAGTGATCCATTCACTATCGGATCATGGCGTTAAGCTCATTGCGATGCGCTGCGCGGGGTATAATAATGTTGATCTCAAGGCCACCTATGGGAAAATTTCGGTTGTTCGCGTCCCCGGTTATTCGCCCAATGCCGTTGCGGAACATGCCGCAGCCCTGTTGTTTGCGCTCAATCGCAAAACGCATAAGGCATATGCACGTACCCGAGATGGGAATTTTTCGATTAATGGCCTGTTAGGGTTTGATCTCAATGGAAAGACCGCGGGTATTATTGGGACGGGCAAGATAGGCCGTTGCCTGATTGATATCGTTAAAGGATGCGGTATGAAGGTTTTGGTGTATGACACTATGCCCGATCAGGCGTATGCTCAGGAGAGAGGAATCGCGTATGTTTCGCTGGATGAGATTTATGCACAGTCCGATGTGATTTCCCTGCATTGTCCGTTGACCCCGGAAACGCATCACATGATCAACCGGGACACGCTTAAGAAAATGAAAAAAGGCGTGATCCTCCTTAACACAGGGCGGGGAGGACTGATTAAAACCGCT
>CAZBHY010000060.1:7426-8577 GCA_964491705.1 uncultured Planctomycetales bacterium | reverse complement strand
ATGGAATCAACCTTAGGGCTGACGGTCATTGATATCAGCGGCCGTGGATACCTGACCATGGATCTGGAAGGGAAGGATACCTTAGAACAAGAGGGATATAAATCCGCCTACGTGGAACACTTTCTCGAATCGTTTGCCCATGCGTTGGGTGCGACCGTACATGTCCGTCTGAAAAATGCCAGCGATGATCTTCACACCAATCTGGAATGTATCTTTAAATCCTTTGGCCTGGCGCTGGAACAAGCTGTTGCATTGAACCCAAAACGAAACAATGATGTCCCATCAACTAAAGGCATCATTGATTAATATGATATATCCGTGCAGTGTGAAACTATGATTAGCATCATTGATTATGGCGTGGGAAATATCCGATCTGTTCAAAAGGCGTTTGAACAAGCGGGGGCAGATGATGTGCGCATCATTCATACCCTCAACGACCTTGCTACTGCAGAAAAGATCGTTTTGCCAGGAGTGGGTGCCATACACCCTGCAATGAAACGGCTACATGAGCTGAGTCTGGTCAACCCAATCAAACAGGCAGTGGCGCAAGGCCGCCTGTTTCTTGGCATCTGCCTCGGGTTTCAACTGCTCTTTGAAAATAGCTCGGAATTTGGACAAACAGAATGTTTGGGCCTGATTGATGGGACCATCCAACGATTTCCGAATTCTGTGAAAATCCCCCAAATGGGGTGGAATAATCTGACATTAAAAAACTCTCCATTATGGAACGGGCTGCCCAAGGAACCCGATGTTTATTTCTGTCACTCATTTTATGCGCAACCCAGCGATCCTTCGGTGATAACAGCATCGACCACATACGGCATCCCATACTGTTCCGCCGTGCAAAAAAATAATGTCTTTGGTGTACAGTTTCATCCGGAAAAAAGTCAGACCATCGGATTGACGATATTAAAAAATTTTGTTAACCTCCCTGTACGCAGAATGTGACGAACGAAGGAGCGCTCATATGACTATTTTCCCAGCGATTGATATAAAGAATGGAAAGGTTGTCCGTCTCATCCAGGGAAAATTTGATCAGGTGACAGAATACGCCCAAGAACCGTCTGCCATTGCGTTACAATGGGAGGCACAAGGGGCCCAATGGATCCATGTCGTTGATTTGGATGGCGCAAAAAATGGACACATCACAA
>CAZBHY010000060.1:0-7416 GCA_964491705.1 uncultured Planctomycetales bacterium | reverse complement strand
GGCATGTGTGGGATGGTGGTGCACGGGGCGGTCCATGGTTTCATGGAGACGCTGCGTTTTCGAAGCCTGCCGCTGCAGGCTGCGTTTTACTGCCTGGTTCTGCCGAGATTGCTGGCGCACCTCGGGATGGGCATATCAGCTGTAGTGATCAGCATCAGCCAGCTTGTGATGCTTCACCTTCTTACAAAGCTGATCCATTTTGAGAAGGCACCAGTTGTTGGGGGCCGGATACGAGCAACAAAAATGGACTCATCACAAATTGGGAAGGAATCCAGACGATTTTAAACACGGTATCGATCCCCATACAAGTCGGTGGCGGCATTCGCAATGAATTCGATATTGAGCGCCTGCTGGGCATGGGCGTCAGCCGTGTCATTTTGGGGACCCAAGCCATCAACAACCCAGATCTACTCCAACACCTTCTGATGCGCTGGCCACAGGCCATCACGGTCAGTATCGATGCCGCAAACGGCTATGTGACAAAAATGGGCTGGACTGAATCCACGGAAATCAAGGCCGTTGATTTTGCCAGAAAACTACAAAATTTAGGCTTAAAATGTTTAATCTTTACAGATATCTCCAAGGATGGTATGCTAACCGGTCCTAATTTGGATAGTTTAAACGAAATTCTAGGCGCTGTGGATATCCATGTGATCGCCTCGGGCGGAATTTCCAATCTGAATGATCTGAAAAATTTAAAAACACTCGAACCCAAGGGATTGTCCGGCGTTATCATCGGTAAAGCGCTATACGAAGGGGCATTTAGTCTGACAGACGCGTTAAATGCCGTGAACAGCTAAAATTATTTGCCTTATGTTAAAAAAACGTATTATTCCATGCTTGGATATCAAAGACGGCCGGGTGGTCAAAGGAGTAAATTTTGTCAATCTACGCGATGCCGGTGACCCGGTCGAAATCGCGAAAATATATGATGCCGCCAAGGCCGATGAAATCGTTTTTTTAGATATCACGGCCAGCCATGAAGAACGAGGCATTTTTCTTGATGTCGTAAAAGCAGCCGCGGAACACGTCTTTATGCCGTTGACCGTGGGTGGAGGTATCCGCTCGGTTGATGATTTTAGCCGGTTGCTCAACGCTGGAGCCGACAAGGTCTCCATCAATTCTGCAGCGATCAAGGATCCACAACTGATCAAAGCCGCATCAAAGAAATTCGGTAGTCAATGTGTGGTGGTCGCTATTGATGCCAAAAAAACGGGTCATTCCTGGAACGTCTACATTCATGGCGGGCGTATCGACACAGGGCTCAATGCCGTCACATGGGCAAAAACAGCAGAAGACTTAGGCGCTGGAGAAATTTTGTTGACCAGCATGGACACTGATGGAACGAAAAATGGCTATGATCTGCCCATGCTCAATGCCATCTGCAATGCGGTCAACATCCCGGTCATTGCATCTGGTGGCGCTGGAACGCTGGAACATTTTTCTGATGTCTTTTTAAAGACGTCGGCCGATGCGGCTTTAGCGGCATCCATTTTTCATTATGGAGAAATCTCCATTGCCGAGGTTAAAGAATTTCTTAAACACAAACACATCCCAATACGATAAAAACGATGACAAAAAAAATAGAAAATATCGCAATCACCAGCCGCACACTCAACCGGCTCAAATTTAACGCCGACGGCCTCATCCCGGCCATTATCCAGGACAGCACCACTCATGAGGTCCTCATGATGGCCTACATGAACCGTGATTCCCTTAAGGCCACGATCAAAACCGGCAAGGCCTGTTACTGGTCACGGTCCCGTCAGACATTCTGGGTCAAAGGGGAGACGTCGGGGCATTTTCAATATGTCAAAGGCATCTGGTTTGATTGTGACTGTGACACCTTGCTTATTAAAGTGCGCCAGGTCGGATGCGCCTGCCACACCATGAAAAAAAGCTGTTTTTACCGAAAAATTACATCGCAAACAAAAATAAAAAAATAATGAATCATCGTTAACGATGACACAACAATGGATGGAGGGCAACACCATGGAAGTCAGTATCCGATTACAAAAATCAGAATCAAAATCAACGGGCTGCTACAGCTACCGCATCGTCGCCATGCCAAAAAAGGCACCGCGTCAAGGTCGGGCACTAGAAATTCTCGGTTATTATGACGCTGGAAAAAATCCTGCTGTCTATAACGTCAAACTGCAAAAACTTGAAAAATGGGTGGCTAATGGCGGGCGCATGTCGCAAACTGTCAGCGATCTGGTCAAAAAATTCCGTAAACGTTCATAACTGCTATCACAACCAAGGAAACTCGACCTATGACTGCGTCATCAAACACGAGTCCGCTTTTTCAACTAGTCCCATTTTTGCTAATGTTTCTTGTTTTTTATCTGCTGGTCATCAAGCCGCAAAAAAAAGAACGCGAAGAACTTCGCAAAAAAATCAACGCCTTAAAGAAAAATGATCCGGTCATCACCGCTGGAGGTTTGCATGGAACGGTTGTCAATATCAAAGAAAAAACAATTATCTTGCGCGTAGATGATAATGTGAAGCTTGAATTTGATAAAGAAGCGATTACAAAAATCGAAGACAGTCATTAATTATGGTAAGGATATCGAAAGGATTGCGTCATGAGCAAAGATCTAAAATTCCGCTTGGGCGTTGTGATCGCCGTTTTTTTAGCGTCATTGTATTTTGCGTTCCCGCTCGAAAAACGTATTAATCTCGGCTTAGATCTCAAAGGCGGGATGCACCTGGTCCTACAGGTGGATACAGATTCCATCAAGGACAAGGATGCCCGAAGCGATGCTGTTCCTAGGGCCATTGAAATCCTGCGCAACCGCATCGACAGCATGGGAGTTGGCGAGCCCGTCATCCAATTGCAAGGGGAAAATCAGATCATTGTTCAACTACCTGGAGTCACCAATCGTGATTCAGCGCTACAGGTCATCGGACAAGTCGCTCAATTGCATTTTAATCTTGTCGAAGAGTCGCCACAATTGATGAAAGAAGCGATGGAAGGCAATGTTCCAGCAGGATATCAACTCAAAGAGGTACGCGGATCACGATCGGAAACCATCTTGATTCACGACACGCCTATTCTGGAAGGCGCGGAAATTGCCGACGCACGCGTTGATTTCGATAGTTCTGGTTTCGGCCAGCCGCGTATTTCCCTGTCATTTAAGCCACAAGGGGCGCGTCAATTTGCTGATGTCACACGGGCCCATGTCAATCAGCGATTAGCCATTGTCATGGATGGACAGATTCTTTCCGCTCCAAATATCAATGAACCCATCTTAAGCGGCAAGGCGGAAATCTCTGGAAATTTTTCCTATGAAGACGCTGCTCTGCTGGCTTTGGCCCTGCGTTCCGGATCACTGCCGGCGCCGATGACCATCGAAGAGGAGCGTACCATCGGCCCGCTGCTTGGCAAAGACTCAATCTCCTCTGGAATGACGGCCATTGTCATCGGAGGGGTTATTCTTTTTATCTTTATGCTGATCTATTACCTCACCGCCGGTGTCATTTCCGATATAGCTCTGGCCATGAACCTCACGTTAATCGTCGGGATTATGGGTCTATTGAATGTCCTTCTTCCTGAATCACAGATCACACTGACGCTGCCCGGTATCGCCGGTATTATCCTGACATTAGGTATGGCTGTTGACTCCAATATTTTGATCAATGAACGCATCCGGGAAGAAATTGAAAATGGTCAAACACTGCGGACCGCAGTCAATGCGGGATTCAATAAAGCGATGTCTGCTATCATTGATTCTAATGCGACCACACTAATTGCTGCATTCATGCTCTTTCAATTCGGATCCGGGCCAATCAAAGGGTTCGCTGTCACATTATCCATCGGTTTGCTGGCCAGTTTATTTACCGCAGTCTTTGTCACACGCACATTATTCATGGTCATGGTTGAATTCAACCTTGCCAAAACATTGCCGATGCTGCGTCTACTCTCACGTACGCAAATCAACTTCGTAAAAATGAGCGCGATCTGTGTTGTTCTGTCTGTGGGCGTTATTATCTTTGGAATGTACAATTTCGCAAAAAATTACGATCAAGCATTCGGCATTGATTTTTCCGGAGGCCAAGTGCAGGAGTACCGATTCGCCCGGGCAGTGGACTCAGAAGACCTCCGTAAAAAATTCGAACAGAGCGGGATCAAAGATTTTGTCATTCAACGCTTTGAGCAAAGCCCGGAGACGGTCCTGATCAAAACCACGCATGATATCTATGATCAAGTCAGCAATATCTTTCACACCCAAATGAGTGATAATCCCTTCGAAATCCTGCGCATCGAAAAGGTCGGGCCCCTGGTCGGGCGAGAGCTGCGGCGCAAAGCAATTCTGGCCATGGCCTTTGCATTGGCCGGCATCCTAATCTACGTCGGATTCCGTTTTCACCATTTTGATTTTGCCACCGCCGGGGTCATTGCCTTGCTTCATGATGTCCTCATAACGCTGGGAATCATTGTTCTCATGGGGCGACAGATTGATCTACTGGTCATTACTGCACTATTAACCATCGCTGGGTATTCAATCAATGATACGATCATCATCTATGACCGGGTCCGGGAAAATTTCATCAAAATGAAACGGGCCTCCTTGGCGGATATTATCAACACCAGCATCAACCAAACGCTCAGCCGGACTGTTTTAACAACAGTGACCACACTAATCGTCGTTGTCTCCCTATTCCTAAAAGGGGGAGATGTATTAAACACCTTTGCGCTGTGCCTGATCATCGGTTTTATCGCAGGGACATATTCAACGGTATTTATCGCAGCGCCTCTGGCCGTGGCCTGGCAGAAGAAAGTAAAAAAATAATACGCGGCACTGAAACACTATGGCACTCAGAAGGCACTTAGGAGAGTTCGTGTCATAGGGCCTCCGCGTCCTGGTGCCTTGTTATGTTTAAGTCCATCACGCTGTTCGTCGGTCAGCACATCGATATCGATGCGATCATCACCGACCTGGTTGCATTCCACTATGAACGCGCCCATCATGTGCGTCAGGAGGGGGACTTTCGCAAAAACGGAGAAGTCCTCGATATTTTCCCCGTCCAGTTTGACAATCCTATCCGCATCGCCTTTGACATTGACACAATTCAATCCATCGAAAGCCTTAACATGGCATCCGATCATGCGATTGGAAACCACCATATCGTCATTATCCTGCCCAAACAGTCTATAAAAAAATCCGCGTTTACATCCGAAACGCCGATGAGTCATTTTGTGGATATCCAAGAAGGCGACTATGTCGTTCATACGGCCCATGGGATCGGAAAATTCCTCGGCATTCAGCCCATAAAAATTCATGATGAGATGAAAGACCATCTGGTCATCGAATACCGGGAAGGCGATAAACTCTTTGTTCCGAAAAATGATATGCATCTAATTCAAAAGTATCTCAGTTTTACGCACAGGCCTCCGCGGGCGCACAAACTGGGCGGTAAAGAATGGATGCGGGTCAAACGCGATATTCAAAAAAAAATCCAACGCCTGGCGGCTGAATTGCTGCGCGTTCAAGCCCTGAGGGCCAGCCTCAAGGGGTTTGCATTTTCCAAAGATACGGAATGGCAGACAGAATTTGAACGCGCGTTCCCGTTTGTCGAAACACCTGATCAATCCGATGCGATTCGCAAGGTCAAAGCGGACATGGAATCGGATTCTCCCATGGACCGGCTGCTGTGCGGCGATGTGGGATTTGGCAAAACAGAAGTCGCCATCCGTGCCGCGTTCAAAGCGGTGATGGACAATAAACAGGTAGCCATCCTTGTCCCGACGACCATTCTGGCAGAACAGCATTTTTATAATTTCTCGGAACGGATGAAACATTATCCTATCACGATCCGCATGCTCAGCCGGTTTCGCAGCAAAAAAGAACAGGCCCAGATCGTGCAAGCGCTGGCAGACGGTTCCGTCGATATCGTCATTGGAACACACCGGCTGCTGTCCAAAGACGTTGGTTTCAAAAATTTAGGGTTGATCATTATCGATGAAGAGCAACGATTCGGCGTCCGCTCAAAAGAACGCCTCAAGCATTTACGCATCTTAGCCGATGTCCTGACCATGACGGCCACCCCGATTCCCCGAACACTCTACATGGCTCTGTCCGGCGCGAAAGACATGTCTGTCATTTCCACCCCGCCGCAAAACCGTATCCCGGTTATGACCGAGGTGACAGAATATCATCCAAAGATCGTCCAGGCGGCCATCACGCAGGAGATCCAGCGCCATGGCCAGGTATTTTTTTTACACAACCACGTCGAAGATATTGCCGAGGTCGCGCAATCCATTCACACGATGGTCCCCCAGGCCCGCATTGCCTATGCCCATGGAAAAATGCCACCGCGACTGTTAGAAGAAATCATGCTGAAATTTTTAAAACACGACATTGATGTCCTGGTCTGCACCACGATTATCGAATCTGGCATCGATATCCCCAACGCCAATACCCTCATCATCAATCGAGCGGACCGCTTTGGGCTGTCTGACCTTCACCAACTGCGCGGTCGTGTAGGGCGCTGCACCAATCAGGCCTACGCCTATTTTTTTGTGCCGCCGCAATTTATGATGTCGCACAAAGCGAAAACCCGATTAGCTGCTTTGAGTAAATACAGTGAACTGGGAGCCGGATTTCAAATCGCGTTTGAAGACCTGCAGATACGTGGATCCGGCAATCTTCTGGGGGAGCAACAAAGCGGCTATATCGCCGCTGTTGGATTTGATCTGTATTGCCGATTGTTAAAAGAATCCGTTGATTTTTTAAGACAAGATGCTATGTTAACTCATAAGAAAGAAGAGACCAATGAAAAGACAATGGATCGCCCTTAACATCATAATGCTCTGTATCACAGCCACTGTATTTTCCATTTTGCCGGCCTGCGCCTTTGAAGATGCCATCATTGCCGTTGTCGATGATGAAACCATTACACTCAAAGACCTGCACGATTATACCGCCGCTGTCTATACGCATTTAAAAATGGAGGAGCAGCTCTCCGATGCCCAGATCGCGGAGGCAATGAACCAGCTCAAAAAGGACGGCATTCATCGTCTCATTGATGACCGGCTTGTTCTCAGCGCGGCGAATAAAAAAGGCGTCACCGCACGCCGTGAATCCATTGATCAGCGCATCAATGAAATCAAATCCCGCTATCCATCCGAGCAGGCATTTCTGGCCTCATTGGCCGCCGAGGGATTCACTGTCACTGAACTCAGGAATAGGATCGGCGACCAACTCAAGGCACAATTTTTTATTGAAGAAGAGGTGAAATCTGCCATTCATATCAACCCCCAAGACATTACGGACTATTATCAAAACAACAGCGATCAATTCCTCAAACCCGAACACGCCGAAGTCAAATCTATTTTTATCCCTTACGGCGCGGATGCAACAGCATCGCGTGAACGCGCCAATATGGCGTTCGGCCAATTGAAACTTGGGCAAG
>CAZBHY010000059.1:0-8584 GCA_964491705.1 uncultured Planctomycetales bacterium | reverse complement strand
GCCTCTTTAACCTTATTGGTCTGCAAATGACCAATCATATGTCGTTTGAAATCAAGCTGTTTTTCCTGTAGTGCTGAAAACTTCTTTACAGCATCCTGAACTTTGTTCTCACCAATATCCGTCAATCCTGCTGAGATGGCTTGCTGTATTTGCTCCGGCACCGCATATTTCGTAACAGCAATAATCACGATCTCATCCGGATTCCGGCCCTCTAACGCACACGCGCAAGCAATATTTCGACGAATTTGATCAATTCTTTGAGAAATCATGTCCAATAACGTAACATAAATCAAAGACAGCGTCAATAATATATAAATTCTAATATGAATTATTAACAAAAAATTGAATAAATCGGCACTGTCTTTCCTACAGACAACCATCAATGCCGAAAATAAACAAACAATCGGCCCCAATTCTTTGAATCTTTGTCAATACGGTGATACATCTGCCGAATGTGCTTCTGATCCAAAAATTTCAAAACCCGCTGCTTGAGCTGGCCGCTGCCTTTTCCAGGAATAATCTCAATTTCATCAATTTTTTTCTCAATGGCCTGCCGAAGAATATCCTGCAACGACGCCTCGATTGCGTTGCCTTGGTTATAAATATCATGCAGGTCCAACCTTAACTTGGACATCCCTCAAACTCCTGTGACTATTCAAACCGGAACGAATCAACCAGGTCCATGACGTCAGACATGACCTGACGCATGGTGGACAATGTCGCTGTGGCTTGAAAAACATACAACGGCCCCCATCGTTCCTTTTTAAAATAAATAAACATGACGGCTGTAGTCGACTCCGCATGAGTCAGCCCGACTTTAAATCCAGGCATTCCCGAGACCGTAATCGCTTCTTCCGTCTTTTTTTCCAGCCCTGAGTCCTCAGCAGAGCGCGTAAACGCACTGACACATAATTCCAGCGGATAATCCTTGACCTCATCATTCTCAAAAAAGACTAAGGATCCACCCTGATCCACATTTTCCACAACCAATCCTCCCTCTCCTTCAGTGGAAATCTTCCATCCTGGCGGCAGGCTGAATGAGAAATCATGTTCCACATTATAATAACGCAACGGATGGAATTGATAGAGAAACGCCTTATTAAACTTCATATTCATGACCACGGTTCCCACAACAAATGCGCCGAATAAAAAAACAGAGATCACAAAAAACGGCCATCGCCATAGCCTGGCATGGAGATCATGCACAAAGATTCCCCCCATGCGATCACCAATGCGACGGCCTTCTTTCCGCGATAAAATAATCATCAACCCTTCAAAAAGAAAACATCCCCACACGACCAGCATCGCGATCCGAACGGTCATATCAACACGAAATCCCGCCGTCCAAAAAATGACATAAAATACAATCAGCGGCATACCGAATGTAAAATTCCGTAGGAACCCTTGCAGAAACACAGACCGGTAACCATGCTCATCAACAACCCTCAGCCCAACCAGGACCTTCCCGATACTGACGCCGCCGAATACGTCTTTCAGCAGATACAGCAAGCCAAGCAGCACAGCAAAAACATCCTTACGCCCAACAACCACAACCGCCCAACTCACTGCACTGAGCAGAATTAAATCAATCAACGCGGCACACAACCGTTTAGAAAATCCGGCGTTGACCAGGAGGACCGGACGCAAAAATTTCTCTGAATCACTGTCGCGCGTGTCAGCCTGTTGCACTGGCTGTCTTTTTTTATATGACGGCCAAAATAAAATCAATATTGCGGATACGCCCGCCACCAGCGCAAACAAAAAAAAGACCGCATTGGCCGCCACCATGTCCCGAACCGCAACCGCTATTTCTTTGACCATATCCCGTTTTTCTTCTTCTTGAAAAAATGGATCAGGCATTTGCTTCGATAACGCTGTGATAAAATCCGGCGGAACGGTAACCCCATGACGCAAGGCCTGGTGAACGTTCTCCCACGAAGGCTGATATTGTTTGAGCTGATAATTTAAAAATGCCAGATCCAAATAAACCTCAACCGACTGCGGATCCAAATCCAAGATCTTTGTTAAATCTTCTAAGGCAGCCTCTTTCTGTCCAGACGCAAGCAACAATTGATAGCGCTCCATCCGCATATCCAGCGCATTGGGATCCACCGTCAATCCCTTGGAATAATCCACGATGGCGTCATCCGTTCGCCCAGACAGCTGATACGCCCATGCCCTGCGGGCAAAATATTCAGCGTTATTCGGATCCAGTTGAATCGCACTCCCATAATCCATGATGGCCTGATCAAACTTTTGAAGCTCAAGGTATGACCCAGCACGAAATAAATATAAAGCAGCGCTGTCACTGTTCAACGCGATGGCCTGAGAGAAAAGATCAATCGCCTTCTGAAAATCCCCTTGCGACGCATATTGCATGGCGTCCGAGGCCAACTCCCGATACGTTTTCGGTCGATCAGGATCATCTGCCACAACAGCAGCATCCTCACCTTCAACCGGTTCTGCGGGCACTTGATAATTCCGATAATAATAGGCCGAATCGAAATCCATGCTGCGAAATGGCAGCCGCATGGGTTGCCCATCCACGATCATGCGGACATACTCATCCGTGACTTCGACCACCCGGCCTTCAATCACCCGGCCGCTATCCAGGACAACCGTTTCCGCAAAAGCCAAAACAGCCATCATGCAAAATGCCGTCCCGAAAAAAAGTTTTTTCATCATCCCGCTCCTATTCATCATCAATAAATGGAATCTGCGGATCAGTGATTTCTCGGATCACAAAGTCCAAGGCCCGAAAAAATGCACCATCTATGCTCTGATCCTGTTGTCCCGTCGTCTGGCCAAAAAACATCTTAATCTCTCGCGTTCTTAAATCATACAACCCGGCATTGACCTGAGTACCGGAATAGGCCTGTGATACACCATAACAATACAGCGGCAGTTGAAACGAACGTACAGTATCTAAAATAGCATGCCGGTCCAACACAGCCGTCTCAATATCATCGATATGCCTGGGGATGAGATGCGCTGTATGGCCAGTCTTATAATCCAAAACCATCAGGCTCCCGTCTTTCATCCGATCGACACGATCGACCACACATTTAAATTTCACTGCCCCGCAAGGCAAGGTCATCGAAAAACTGAAGGGCCGCTCCAAACACTCAATGCACATGATCTGAGACGCGCGATTGGCCTCGTGAAGCAAAAACTGATCAAAGCGCGATTCAATCACACGTTTCAAAAAAAAGACGTCAGCCCTTCGGCCTTTTCCAAAATAGCGTTCAAACCGTGCCCGGCATAATGCGCGCGCGTCATTCACAAATGCAGCATCCATCACCAACGGCCCGCCGACCGTTCTCTGGAAAACCTCGTGGAGAAGCTCGTGAATAAAAATTCCAACCTGCCGATTCTCCGGCTCATCCAACAGATCATCCACATCACGCAAGCCTAAAACATAGGCACGATAAAATTCCATCGGATTTTTCAGATATGTATTCAGACTGGACGCAGAATGCCGATAATCTTTCAAGAACGCAACAACCTCGGGCGTTTTCTCAACACATGCCTTGCGCTGAATCAAACTGACCTGAAAACCTGGACGCGCAACCGGAACAATATTTTCTTGCCCGGCCTTTTTTTCCTCCTCCCAGATCAGTTCCTCAATAAAACGGCTCCGCTCCTTCTCCCGATTCTCCTGATAAATCAGATGCACCTGACGGGCGGAGGAAATCAAACGCATGAATCCATAGCGTTGGATTTCCTCATCCTGCTCCAACCGATCCAATCCCAACGAGATCATCACATCGCGCGGAATGAGGGCTTCATGCACATTCAAATGGGGCAGCGTCCCTTCGTTGGCATCTAGCACAATCACATTTTGAAAATTCAAGGCCCGCGTTTCAAAGAGACCTAAGATCTGCAGCCCTTTCAATGGAGATCCGACAAACGCAATCATCTCCCGGCTCACCTTGGACATAAAAATATGAAACAATCCTTCTGGCGGAAAAATCTCTCGGGAGAAATTCGCTGACGCAAACTCATCCACAATGTCAAAAATCTTTGCCGCAATCGTTGCATTCAAAGGATATTCCTGCAAAGGGCTTTTGTGAACAAGCATATCCAGCATTTTTGTCATACACCGCGACAACGACACAAAGTCCGACAGCCCCTCCCACATCATAAAACACATATCATGAATGTCCCGGATAGCACTGATCAATTGATCATCGGTGATATCAACGCCCATTGATTCTAACGATTGACGAACGTGTGATCGCACAATGCTGCACGCACTTATCTCCTCAAGTTTTAAAAAAACACGACCAGACAATTCGCTCTCCAATCGACCCGTGAGCGCCTCTTCGACCATCTGAAAAAAAACGCCGGCTGTGTGATTGTTCCCGAAAACAGGCATATTTTTAATCAGGGGGTGCTGGACCACCTTTAAATAATCTCGCGCATAATATCCCTGGCCGCTGCGCGATCTTTGCGCCGCAAAAAGATATTCCAAAAAGATGACCAGAGAGCTGCGCTGCAGCGGATATCCCATAGAAATATTAAACTCTTTGACCATGCCGCTGATTTCTGACAGCAGCGGGATAATCGCGCCCGGATCAGGCAGTACGATCACGGTCTGTGTCATATCTTCCACGCCCTTCAGAATTTCACGCGCCTGGCACACCTGCGCGTGTTGGTCAAAGGCGGAATACAGTTTTAAATCAAATGCAGGCTGATCAACCTGCTCCCCTTCAACAATCTGACAATTCAGCACCCCGGAAATTTTTTTAAAAACCGGCCATCGCCGCTGATCCCCCTGAAAAAAAAGACGGGCGATGCCACGGTCATACAGTTCTTTGACAACCCTCTCTTCGGAACGGTTAAAATAAAAAAAGTTCGCGAACAGGATATCATCAAATTCATCACACGGAACCTGGGCAATCATCTGGGAGGCCCGTCGATACTGGAACCCGCGGGAATACACACGGCTCTTGATCATCTGGGCATGATACGCCGCTCTCAAATCGACAATCTGGCGCAACATCTGATTGATCTCATCAGGGACATCATATCCAATCCGGGCATTCTGCTGAATCTGCCGCATCTGCTCATCAGAAATGTCTTCTAAATCCAACTGATCAATAAATGTCAAAATCTCCCTGGCCCATGGAAGAAACGCCTCAAATGTCTCTCGGTTGTGTAAGAGCCCCGGGCACACATTTTTTGCCAAGGAAAAAATGGTGTAACAGTGATCCATGTCGCCACCATGCACAAACGGCTCGACCTGCGATGTCACATACCCCATCCATTCATCGATGGTAAAAAAACGCGGCGGAAAAAATGGTTTTTTGATCCTCTGGGACAAAGCGCGTTGAACAAACAAGGCTGGCCGCTTGCCTCCAAAAACGATTGCTAATCGAGACAAATTCTTATTTTTTCTCACATACTCCCGATCCAAATCCTCTAAGAATCGATCAAGAAAGCAATCACAAAAACTATAGGTCACAATTTTATTCATCATCACCCTGGCCAATAAGGCACGCCCTATCTCCTCAGATCATGCGTCATAACATCTTCCACGGCTGGACTGTCCAAATACACCAGCGACCCGTACACCTTTTTGTCCGGATACATCGCGCGAAGAAGCACGACATAATCGGACATCTGCTGAGCGTGCCTGGCATCTAACGCGCGTGTACTTTTATAATCAATCACACGCACACTCTGCCGATCCATAACGATTCTGTCCGGCCGGTGCATGCGGCCGAACCCATCCACGATCTCTTTTTCTTGAAAGACCTCTGCCCCATGAACATAAAAAATTTCTTTTAACACCGGACTTTTTAAAAGGCGTGCAAAATCCCTGCTCAATGCCTCATCCGCTGCCGCCGGAAATCGCAATCGCGCCACGTTACATGCCTGGCGAATAACATCCTCAAAATCCTGACGATCTAAATCACCCACACACGACAGCATGGCATGCAGGACATTTCCGTGATAAACACGCTGCCGATCCATAATGGTCTCTTTTGCCCCTGCGAATTCCTCCTGCAGATAGTGGATCCAATCCGTATGTGATGACACCGGCAAGGCCGTCTCATCATGGTGATCAGTGCTGCGTACCAGAAGCCGCGCCTTTTCTCTGGCGTCTGTCAACCGATCCCGGTCGCCCATGACAAAGGCGTCATCCGGAATCAACAGGCTAAACAAATTGTGTGACATCCCGACCTTTTCTGGGATCAACACATACATTTCCCGTTCCGCCCGTGTCAACGCCACATAACAATTATTAATCTCCGATGCCAATGATTCAAGATATCGCCGACGATAAATCTGATAAAGCTGATCCGAATGCCCGAGATATGAACGCTTAATGCGCATCAAACGCAAGGCGTGTCCCTGATCATCTAAAACATACGAACGCTGCCCGAGATCATCCTCACCCTTGCCGCCGCTTTCCGAAGTCTGAATTTTCATGGACGCGAACGGAAGAATCACCACCGGAAATTCCAGCCCTTTCGCTTTGTGCACCGTGAGAACACGCACCGCATCGGTGCCTGCCACCTGAACAAAGGCATGCTCATACGCTGTGGATTCAAAATACTCGATCAACGACGCAGCATCACTGGCCTCCTCTTCGCGCCGTTTGATCATTTCCAAAAACTGCATAACGAAACCCTGGGCATCAGGAAAATGCGCAAGAACATCCCACGTCCGGATCATGGAAATCATCAGTTCATAGAGAGGATAGAGCCCGATATTTTCAAAAAATCCTCTGATCAATCGATCCCATACGGATGTGTACCGCTCGCGGAACACCTGATAAAGACAAAAGCCTTTCTGATATCGCGCTTGATCCCGCAAGGAAAACAAAAACGCATGAAGCTCAGTTTTGGGTATCCCCGAGGCCCGCTCAAAGACATCCCCTAGAATAAAATCAGCGAATGCGACATTATCCGCCGGGGTATTGAAAAACTTGAGACACGCTACCAACTCCAGAATCAGCGGATGCCGCTTAATATTCATCGTGCGCTCAGATTGAACCGGGACACCCTTCTCCATCAACCACGATGTGATCTGCTCCACCTCACCATTGGTCCGCGTCAAGATGGCGATGTCTTGCCATGAATAGCGGGTGTTCACATCCTTGAGCACCTCCAGCAACACCTGCTTGGTTTGAATGTCTCTTTGCTCTTTGGTCTTCCCACAGATATGTTGCACCCGCACATATCCCCCCAAGCGATCCTCCCGAAAATGCTGGCCAGCATGCCGAAAGGCGGAATACAAACGCTCAAAGTCCTCTTCGCTCAACTCAACACGCTCATGCGCTTTGGCGCCTGTTTTCTTCTCCCGATCGATCTCTTCTTTGGCATCCACAAAACACTGCAGATTCTCCTGGGAAAAAATACGGTTATTGAAACGGACAATCGCCTCGTAGCTCCGCCAATTTTTCTGCAGATGCTCTTCCTGCACATTAAAATGAAAAAATTTATCACGAACTCGATCAAACAACCGCACATCTCCACCGCGAAAACCATAAATCGCCTGTTTCTTGTCCCCGACGTAAAATAACGACCCTCCGGTGGACAACGCCTCTTCGATCATCATCTCGATGTTATTCCATTGCAAACAGCTTGTATCCTGAAACTCATCAATCAAATAATGCCGAAACCGTGTCGCCATGCGGTAATAAAGTTCCGCCGGAGTCACGCCGCCTTGATCAAACAGCCCCTTGGCCTTACGGTTCAATTCTTCCATGAACAAAACATCATCCTTACCTGCTTTGAGATCAAATTCTTTAATGGCCTGCTGAAAAATAAATACATAGGGATCAAACGAACCAGCGGCTTCGCATTCTGCAACCTGACGCAACGCATCCTGGACCTGATGCCAGGCCTCGTACATTTCTGCCGTACACTCACTGCCTTTCTTTAATGGAATCTCGGCGCGCAAAAAATAAGACGAAACATGATCGAAATCAAACACCGTTTTATATGCGTCTAAAAATTTATCCATCGCCCCAATAAAGCGGCGATCTCCGCTGTCCGACACCAGCACCTTGACTCGTGCAATCGATCTGACTGCACAGCTCATCAAATCAGTGAGCGCCATCCCTGGCTGGCCCTCGGCCACAAACTCCATTCCATAAGAATTTCTCAAATCATAGAAAGCCATCAATAATCCCAAAATATCTTTTTTGGGAAACCAGCTGCCATTATTCTCCAAGATCAGATACCGGTCTAAAAATCGTGTAAACATATCCGCGATCAACGGATCTTCAAACGCCTGATCAATCAACCGGTCAAGGGCATAACGCCAATATTCCAACGCATTGTGTTTAATCTGAAACTGCGATGATAGGCCAATCTTAAACGCGCATCCCGATAACAACGCGTTAATAAAGGCATCAATGGTCTGAACTTGAAAAAAATTATACTGCCGTATCAACTGCTCCATCACGGCAAATGCCCGAGGAGCAGCCTCGTCAATCGTGATGCCCAACGGTTGCACGATCGATTCAATGGCCTCCCGCTGATCGCGCGATATCGTTTTCAACGCAATTTTTTTCAGCAACAACACAATCCGCGCCTTCATCTCGAAGGACGCCTTCTTCATAAAAGTT
>CAZBHY010000058.1:3493-8608 GCA_964491705.1 uncultured Planctomycetales bacterium | reverse complement strand
CACCACCCGGCGGTTCATGGCGGCTCGGCTTAAGCATTGTAATCGAAACTCTTTTCTCAACGCTGCTGGCGCCCCTGCGTATGATCTTCCACGCCTGGTATGTCATCTCAAACCTGACAGGACAAAAGCTCTCCTGGGGAAGCCAGGCCCGTCTTTTAAAAAAGACTTCATTCCATGAAGCCTTTGCCGCGCACTGGCCTGCAACAATCATGGCTTTCCTCTGGGCCGGCATTGCGTATGCAGTCAATCAAACGCTCTTTTGGTGGGTTTCTGCGATCGTCACGCCACTGATCTTTGGAATTCCCATATCAATTTTCTACAGTTATTCATCGGTGGGAATATTTTTCCGTAAGATGGGCCTGTTCCTTGTGCCGACGGAAACTGCTCCGTCAAAAGTCCTTCAGCGCTATCAGCAGCTGCTGGGCGGCTCCCAATAAAAAATCTCACATCTCTTCAACATCGCGTGTTGCCAATCATAACCAATATCAATCGCCATATTCTTTCTCTTACGCGATCAAAACATGCGTTTTGATCCACGCGACATATTGAGCCATCCATTTTCCTAAAAATTGTTTGCTATCCGAGCCAAGGTTTCCATCTCGATCAAACAAGTCATCCCTGACTTGAATAAAGGCTTCCGGTTGACCAAGTGTCAGCACATCCAAACACGCAAGGATATTCCGTAAATGCTGTTGCGCCGTAGCCGTACCGATCGCCCCCACAGAAACTCCCAAAATTCCGGCCGGTTTTCCGGTCCAGGCACTTTCCCCATAGGGGCGCGAGGCATGGTCAATGGCATTCTTGAGTACCCCTGGAATAGACCGGTTATACTCAGGAGTCACGAAAATCAATCCCTGAGCCGTCTTAATGTCCTTCTTTAACCGTTTCACCGGTGCAGCAGGATGCGCGTCATCATCTTGATTATACAAAGGCAGGTCATCAATGCGCACCTGTTGAAAGTTGAACTCGGGCGGTGCTAATCTGACAAGGGCCTCAGCCAGCTGGCGGTTGAATGACTCTTTGCGAAGGCTCCCGACAATAACGGCAATGTTGTATGCACCCATGATTTCCTCCTTTGGATAAACACAACGTCTTTCCTCATTTTACCAAGTGCAGCATTTTATACTTTCAATTAATTCTTTTTTAAATTACAGGCGGCCGTGTGAAGGCCTGACGCCAAACGATCATACGTCAAAAACCAGCGCTGCTTGCGCCATTTTTCTACTCAAGACTTTTTAAACCGTAAAGCTGAAGCAATTCGTTCACATTCGTTGTTTTTAAGTCAATCCCGCCGGTTTCTCCAAGCGGCAGAAGAATAATCTTTTTCCCAACTAAGGCCTCAGCCATCTTCATCTTGACCATCGTCTTGCCACCTGCACTGTTCAAGGCCTCAACCATCTTTTCAATCCCTTGCGACTGCGCCAAACCCTCCGCTTCAATCGCCTTAGCAATCATCGCTTGCTGTTCATAATACGCATCCGCATTGATCTTGGCCTGAGCGAATTGTCCATCGATATCGGCAACCATTCTATTCACTTCTCCGCTAGCCTGCTGGATTTTCTGCAAATATTCTTCAACGGTCGCCTTGGTTTCCGACTTAAACCGTTCCACCATCTGGTCAGCAATTTTCTTCTCCTCGATCGCCTTCTGGTAGGCAGCGTTAAAACGATAATCCTTCGAAAGCACACTTTCCACAATAACGCCGTAGGGATTAAGAATGATATTTAAAACAGCCTTGGCCTCTTCTGCCTTTTCCGTTCTTTTGGTCGCGATGTAAAAATCTTCCGTTTTTAAGGCGCCAAATCGCTCACGGGTCACGTTTCTGGTAATAGGACGGACAAGCCTTTCTTCTAGTTCCCTGTTGCTCTGAGCAACATTCATGATGATCTCAGCCGCTTTCTGCGGATCGATGCGATAGGAGATAATGACATCCAAGGCAATATCATTCCCGTCAATCGTCTTAAAAATCAGATCGTCATTGCCCTTGCGTGTCCCACGATGCACGCTGGTCATTTCAATATTCTGCAACTTGGTGTCCAAGACATACCACGCATTAATGACCGGGGGGAAAAAATAGGTCGCCCCAGGCGGATAGATTTTTTCCATAACGCCTTTTTTCGCCAAAGGCGACCACTTGATGACTCTAACGCCAACTTCCGTTGATTTCGTCTGATGCGGAAAAAAGGCAAAGAATATCACGACCACAATGATCCCTAAAATGAAAATCTTATTCCATGCGTTTAATTTCATGATTCTCCTTTCCTTGCCCGACGCCGAAAATCCGCAAAGAATTTTCAAGGTCTAACGGATTGATCCCGTATTGTCCACTTGACGGCAGCATGATCACATCGATCCCCTGATACACTTCTGCCATTTTAAGTCCAACGAGCTTGTCCGCGCCATTATTCTGATAGGCCAAATTGATCAGTTCTGTTTTTTTGGCATCTGCTAAGCTGATCAGGAGATCGGCTTCCGCTTTTTTCGTGCGCGCATAAAGGTCCTTTTCCGCATTTTTCTTCATCACATACGCCTTGCCTTGCTCCATTGTCACCTTGATATTCGCCTCTCCTTCCTGTCTCGCTTTTTTCACCAAGGCTTCTTCGGCAGAGGCCTTGGCCTTGGATTGATTTGTGAAGACGAGCTGATCTTTCAATTTCTTTTCTTCAATATTACGCTGTAATTCAGTGCTGTACCGAAAATAGCGTACTAAAATATGACCAACAACAATACCTTTCGGATTCAGTTCTTCATTTAATAATTCCAACGCATAACTGGCCTTCTTTTCACGCAAGGGAGAATTGTAAAACTCTTCTGTGGTCATTTCACCGAGGGCTTCCTTAAGTTTCGGCTCCGCTTTGGGAATAATCGCGTTGTCCTCAAAGAGTCGTCCCGGCCCGATAGTGGTAATGACCTTATAGGGATCCGCAATCCGGTAAAGCATGGTCACATCAACATCGACAAAAAAACCATCGGACGTCTGAATATGCGCGGCTTTCTCCCGACGGGCGCCTTTTGAGGCCGATTCTAAATAATCCGTCAATTCCAGAACTTGAATGTCCCGCGGAAAACGGTGCATGACCTCGATGCCCATGGGCATAAGAAAATGTAATCCCGTTTCATAGACTGTTTTATGAATACCGGTCTTAAAACCGATATTGACCTGCTTAATGCCAAACTCATTGGGCCTAACGTAAACAAAACATTCAAAAACAATCACACATAGTATGATGGCTGTCAATAAAAATACCGGCAAGAATTTTAATCCAGTGAATTTCCTAAACACATTGGCAAAAAAATCTTGCCGGCCGCCGTTGTCCGACACCTCATATTCTGGATGCATTCATTCCCTCCTTATTGCGGTGATCAATATCAATCGTGAACGCATTATTATATCTGCCCTCATCCCTTATACAATCAATTTCTCACGTTGCATCCGAGTGGTGGGAGTGCCGCCAAAAAAAGTTTGCGTTTAACGACGCGCGATAAGACCTGATCACCATTCCCCGTCAATTTAGCCCTTTAATGCAGTCTGTCTGACTGCGGCGGCTACTTTTTCGTGAACACTCATATTCATAAAATTCGGCACAACACCGTGTTTTCCGGACAGGGAAGCCAATGTTTCCGCAGCAGCAAATTTCATCGCATACGTAATCGCCGGAACACGGGCATCCAAAGTACCGCGCATAATCCCGGGAAATGCCAAGGCATTGTTGATCGTTCTTCCATCAATCGCAATGGCAGCGCCTGCGTCCAAAGCATCTTTCGGCCATATTTCCGGAACAGGATTCGCTAAGGCAAACACGATTGGTTTTTTATTCATCGTTTTGATCATCTCTGCCGTCACCAGCCCCGGCGACGACAAGCCGATTACAATATCTTTGCCTTTGATAATTTTGTCTAAATGCCCTTTTTCCATGCGTTTATTCGTTTGCTTTGCGATCGCGTGTTTGTATGGATTCATACCTTCACGCCGTCCTTGGTAAATTGCTCCGGTTCGATCGCATAAAACAATATCCTGAAACCCATACTGCAAAAGCATGCTGCAGGACGCGATGGCGGCCGCGCCAGCGCCATTGATCACAATCTTCACATCGTGTTTCGTTCTCCGCGTCAAGCGCAGTGATTTAATCAAAGCGGCCAGAATAACGGTGGCCGTGCCGTGCTGGTCGTCATGAAAGACCGGGATATTCACCCTTTTTTGCAAACGCTCTTCAACATCAAAGCACAGCGGCGCTTTAATATCTTCAATCATAATCGCACTGAAGGTTTTGGATAAATTGTAAAGCGTGTCCACAATGACATCCGCGCAATCGCTATCGATGAGCAGCGGCACACAGCTAACATTCGCCATCGTATTCAATATAATTGATTTTCCTTCCATCACGGGCATGGCAGGCAGCACGCCGATATCGCCCAGCCCTAAAACAGCCGAACCATTGGTCGCGATGCAAACCGTATTGCCAATCGAGGTGTACTCATTGGCCGATAACGGATTGTTTAAAATATGACTGCAGACCTGAGCCACACCGGGCGTATAAATCATGCGTAAATCGCTTAAAGTGCTGATCGTCACACGCGGAGTCACGGCGACTTTTCCTCCCTTATGCAGACTCAACACTTCATCTTCGACCGCTAATATTTTATAACCTCTCAATTTCGAAAGCATGGCGGATGTGTGCGCAACATGTTCCTGACTATCAAAGAACATCGTAATATCCCTTATGACATAGTTGGATGTCATATCGACAGTTTTAATGTCGCCCAAAATAACATTGCATCGCCCGATCTCCATCGCAAGCCGGCCCAACGCGCCTGGAAGATCTGGGATACGAAATCTTATTTTTTGAATAATCTTGTGTGAATACTTCTCAATATCTCCCCTCATCGTCCCTCCCTCACTGTCAATACAATATGACAACAGATCCTTTTAATCACCGTTGGTATTAACAAAAACACGGCCATTATACCATGTCTTAAAATATTTCAAATCAGGTATTTTTGATGCAACCGATTCAAATAAGAGGCATCCCGCACACATTTGAACCGATTTGAAAAGCTCTCCGTGAGATGTTCCCAACCATCACTGGACCTTCGTCCAAACAAATAGGGTCTGCC
>CAZBHY010000058.1:1006-3483 GCA_964491705.1 uncultured Planctomycetales bacterium | reverse complement strand
CTTAGCTACCGCAAACGATGCCCCTGTCCAGGTTCGTCCCAGGATGTCATATTGACACTCCTTGTGCCAAATGATAAATTGACTTCCTATCTTCAATCAATCAAGGAGAAACATATGGTGAAAAAAATTCTAACAGCGGCCCTCTTTACCTGTTTGATCGCAGGGATGTCATCCAACGCCTTTGCCTTAACATGGTTTTGGGGCACAGATCAAAATGCAACCTACACCAACACCGCTCCATCTGGCACCTACTGGCTTCCTTTACCTTTTACCGTTGTATCCGACGGAGATGATCTAGTGGGAGCGTCTTTACCTGCCCCCTATCTCAATGGAGCCTATTCTCCCGCTGTACGAACAGATTCAAATATGGGAGGTTTTTGGGGTGTTTATCAAGGAACCGTCCTCATTCCCACAGGATTGGCTATTGCGGTAATGCCATGGTCCGGTTATGAGGCCCTTCCGGATGGCGTTTACACATCCGATGATACCCTTCAGCTGAATTTCTGGTCAGTAGATGATCCCAATCACAATCGCTTATTAAGCGCCGCGTCATTAAACAGCTATAGGATCACCATCGGCGATGAACCAATCAACAATGTCGTACCAGAGCCAACCACCTTGCTGCTTTTCAGTACCGGGCTTATCGGCACTGTCTTTTGGAAAAAAAGACGCGTTTAAAAAACAAAATCTTTGATATAAAAAAGGGCCAGCATAAGCTGGCCCTTTTTTATATAGAGCGTCGCGGTTTCTTAGCTCATCTTTATAAGCAGCGCTGATGCTACTGAAGAAATCTTCCGCATATCACGCGTTTTCAAATTCAGGATAAGCCTCTCAATATCAGCCGCAGAATATTTCCCCTTATGCCGGTCTTCCTGATAACGTTGTAATACATTCTCAAATATATCAAACGCATCATTATCGTCACCCTCAAGATATAGCCTTAATTTTTTTAAAAAATTTCCATTACCGGGATGGTCAGATTCACCAATGGTTGTATTCGCATCCACTAAGTACTGATTCTTACCCCTTGCTGCGGAAGCAAAAAAGATCTGATCTGCAAAAATCTGACCGACCTTAACCCCTCCCACTTTAAGGATATTTGCAAGCAGCATTCCCCG
Organism: uncultured Planctomycetales bacterium; assembly: GCA_964491705.1. GTDB lineage: Bacteria > Omnitrophota > Gorgyraeia > Zapsychrales > JANLHA01 > JAKLFA01. Next base: position 2,365 of record CAZBHY010000058.1, on the reverse strand, counting down.
AGGAGTAAGAAAATTAAGCCCATGATCATATTTAAAATCAAAAAACAGCTGCATGAGATCACGCAGAACACCGCTATATTTTTCAATCGTATCCACACGCTTAATATAAAGCCGGCCCAAAACAACCGCATCATGTTTGACTGCATACTCATATGCCTTAGCAACAGCACAGGTATCTTTTATTTCCACGTCGTCATCACAAAATAAAAGCATAGAATGTTGTAAATAATTCTCAATACGTTTTATCTTGTCTTGCCGGTCACATTTGATCATTATCGTGTCGCAAAAAGCTCTCACACGAGCTATCGATGAAGTAGTCACCGTTTGATAAACCCCGGCCAATCCTCCCGAGACAACTTGACGCACACACCTCAATGTCATCCTACCCTTGCTTTTCGATAGTACTGCTAATAATAATTTTTGTGTTTTTAACAGCTCAGGAGAAATATTGTTTGATTCGGCCGTCCCCATCGAGCGTATAAAATTTTCATTGTGGTCATTAATGATCTGAACACTTTTAGTTGCATTGTCCGGCTGATTAATAAAGACGACGACTTCAGCAGGAACAGAATATTCTTGCGAGCAGAGCGAAACAAGGGTTTGACAAAGGTTATGTTTTGGTGTGATATAGGAAGGAACAACAACAGAAATGAGTGCCGGCTCTCCCAGTGAAACAATTTCAGAATTAATATGATTCTTAAAACTTTTTAGGTAATCATCAGTATTGCCTATAGCGCAACGAGACGTAAAGCCCATATCATCAACAGGCACTTTATCACCAGCACAATTAATGATGTATTTTTTACCATCATATGCGGGTGGAATATCGCATGATTCTTTATTCATGGAAGTAGTATATCATAAATTTCTTTGATCAATTGTAGACAAAAGGAAGGGTCTGTTGCAAACAAATTGAAATCCTACATCTCCCCACTTTAGGCTCTGTTGGGCACTGGGCAAGACATGAAGAGCGCAAACCATTTATTATCAATAATTTAAAATATAAAGTGGAGGTGCCGGGAGTATCATATCGTCCCTGCACAACTTCTTTAATTACTATGGATTCTATCATAAATCCCCGCTTTCCCCACACGAAAAACCACACAAATCCCGTTGACCTATTTTGATATCTTGAGAATCGCCATCCGACCCTCATTACTCGTCTGCTGATAGTGACGGAGCAAAGTCCCAATATCCTCGTGACCAGTAACTGCCATCAAGTCACGCATCGGGATATTGTTCCTGCCCACAATCGTGACCAGTGACCTTCTGAAATCATGCGGATTGACCTTCCGACCTATCACAGCCATGCTGACCTTATTCAAGTAGTTCCGATAATGGTCTGCCCGGCATTGATTC
>CAZBHY010000058.1:0-996 GCA_964491705.1 uncultured Planctomycetales bacterium | reverse complement strand
TGAGAATAGCCAGACGGAATCTTGATTGTTATTCACACACTGACGGATTACTTCTGCCAAACCATCATCGATTGTGTTCAAGAAGAAATCTTTTCCATTCTTCCTTGACCGCCCTTCAATTCTTATTGAAACCGGCTTCCCCCCATCCCACTTGATGTTCTTCTTCAAAATTGAAAGGGTCTCTCCTACCCGCCATCCAAGCCGAGAAAGAAAATAGGTCGGCCCAAAATATCTTGGCTTGTCTTTTTCAATGGCACTTAGCAATCTTTTCTGGTCATCCTGAGAGATAACATCGTGCAGTGGAACATCCACTTTTGGTTTCTTTAGTTTTCCCAAATACCCTGCGATTCGCTCCTCCGCAAACCCGCCGCTTACGAATCGCCTCATCATTCCTTTCAGGGTCGCCAGTTCGCTTCGCCATCCCAGTTCACGACCCAACTGATTGACCACATACGACCGATACTCATAAAAAGTCGGAGGAGTCAAATCATTCAGCCGGGTGATGTGCGGATAAAGCTCGGGCAAATACTTCAGAAAGAACGTATGGAACGTGTTCTTCGCTCGGCTGATTGTCTTATAGCGAAGGTTATTGCTTTTCATGTCGTTGACCAACCATGCCTCCAACTTATCGAATCCCATTTCGACGGTTCCTGTCTGGTCAGAACCATGCAAGGCCTTCTGCTCAGCCTTCAACTCTGCCCTCCGGTCAGACGCTTCTCCAAGATTCTTGGCTTTGACTCGAAAGAAGAATCTCTCCTTGCGCTGTCCGACCCTGAGCTGAAAATTCACCTCATAGGTCTTTAGCTCACCGCTCTTCCCCTTTATATATCGGACACCCGGGTATTTCGTCATAGCAAACTCTTCCTTACGCTTTCATCCATCTCTTGAATTCAGCGGTCGTGATGTATAGTCGTTTGCCCTTTTTCTTGAGCGGACATTTTGACCGCTCCCGCCATCGTCTTGCTCCAGGCGCGCATCGTTGCAGAGGGTCATTCC
>CAZBHY010000057.1:5645-8625 GCA_964491705.1 uncultured Planctomycetales bacterium | reverse complement strand
TGGTTTTTGGCAACGGTGGTTCCGCCGCAGACAGCCAACACATGGCTGCAGAAATGGTCGGGCGGTTCCAAAAAGAACGGGTGTCCATCCCGGTGCTGGCCTTGACTACTGACACATCCATTATGACAGCGGTAAGTAATGATTATGGATTTGATACGATTTTCAGCCGGCAGATCGAGGCGTTTGGTCGGCCGGGTGATGTGGCATTGGGGATTTCCACCAGCGGCAATTCTGCTAATGTGATCCGTGCGATGGAGTGCGCGCGTCTGCAGGGGATGAAAACAGTTGCCTTAACGGGAGAGGGCGGTGGGCGTTTGCGGGGAATTGCTGATATCTGTATTGCGGCGCCTGCGACTGTCACCGCGCGTGTTCAAGAACTGCATATTGTGGTGATCCATATTTTGTGTGAGCTCATTGAAGAGCAGTTTTGTTAGTCTGTTCATGGCGTGAAGGATGTGCATGCCGGCATTTTTCAGCTCATGGGATATATGAAATATTAGATATTCGTTATGACTTCGAAAAATAAAATTCTGACACTTCCCACATTGAAACGCAAAATAGCAGCATTGCGCAAGTCTGGCGCAACTATTGCGTTTACCAACGGTTGTTTTGATATTCTTCATTATGGTCACGTCAGTTATCTGGAGCAGGCCCATAAACGCGGACGGATTTTGATCGTTGGTATGAACAGCGACCGTTCTGTTCGGGCGATCAAAGGGCCGCAGCGCCCGATTAATCAGCAGGCAGATCGTGCTGGGGTTTTGGCGGCGTTATCGTGCGTGGATTTTGTGATTTTATTTGACGATGAGACTCCTTATCAATTGATCAAAGCGCTTGAACCGGATATCTTGATCAAAGGCGCGGATTGGAAGGGGAAACCCGTTGTCGGGGCGGATATTGTCAAACAGCGTGGCGGGAGTGTTGAATTGATCCCCTATCTCTCCAACCGTTCTACCACGCAGCTGATTGCAGGGATCAAACAACGATGCTAACAGCCCGGGATCTAAAAGTTCAGCGGGTGTTGGATGCGAATTTTAATCGTGCCAAAGAAGGGCTGCGTGTTTGTGAGGACGTATGCCGGTTTATTTATGATGATCGTTTGGCAGCGCGTCGATTTAAGGATATTCGGCATGAGATGGCTGCGGTGATGACCCGGATGAAATGGCAGGCCGCTGTGAACGCACGGGACATCCGCGGGGATGTCGGCCGACTGTCCACACTGCCTGAGATGAGCCGCAAGACGGTTGAGGATGTTCTTTTCGCCAATATGCAACGGGTTAAAGAATCGGTTCGTGTGCTGGAAGAGTTTTCCAAGCTGTCGTCGGTAAAAAATGCTGAAGACTTAAAACGGATGCGTTATCGCCTTTATCATATTGAGCGTTTGGTGATCAAGAAAATGGGGTCGGGGCGAGGAAACTTTTAGTTTTACTAATAGTGGATTTTTGATATAATTTGTTGCTTATGAACGGTCGGTAACGATATGAAAGCGCCTCAAGAGATGGCATATCCTGCGGTCATGATCGGTGAGGCACAATGTGATATGTTAAATTGTCCTATGTGTTTCGGAATGGACATTTTTCAAATACGCAAATACAATGGAGGCCCTGGATATCGCGGCATTTCCTGATGGATATGAGGTCCTGAGTTTCCTGTGGATCGAATCGTGATGGTATGGCGTGGTGTTTTCAGGTGTTGGATGCTGGCAGAGAAGGTATTCATCCCGTCGATGTATAAGCGCGGGACCTCGGCAAAGATTGGAAAAGTTGTGTGATCGGCGTTATGTGCAGGCCATAGCGGCATTGCATAAAGGCATATGGCTGTATCCGTCATGGGGATATTGACAGCTGATGGGAACGCTGAGTGATTTTTCCAGCCATGGAGCTGCAGTGTTTGAGAAGGATCATTTCTGTTTATTCCGCCTAACTCATTGGGACATATTCAATATTATTGTTATTCAGGCAATGCTGATTTTTTGATGGCACGTTGTTGCGTATTGATGAGGAGCGGCATGAGAGTGCTGCAAGAAATGCAAACGCGCATTGTGCGTGTTGGAGACGTGATTTGAAAAAAGAGCGCGAGGGTAATTCAGTGGTAGAATTTCAGCTTCCCAAGCTGACTACGCGGGTTCGATTCCCGTCCCTCGCTCCATTATTTGATCGGCTGTGCTTTATCAGGGCTGTTGTATCAACGTCAATGATGGTGACGTTGTTTTTTTTCGCTGGGTGCGCTGCTGTTTATTATCCAGATCCCACAGCGGTCTTGGTTGAACAAGGGCGGGGTTTTCATCATACGGTTCAAAGAGGCGAAACGCTGTGGGGCATCGCGCAGACATATCAGGCGGATATTGATCAGATTATTCTTCTGAATAACATTGAAAATGTGGAGGCGATTCGTTCTGGCCAGCGAATTTTTATTCCCAGCGGCCGCACCATCGATAGCACTCCGCGTGTTCACGATGATATTCGCGTCGATGTTAATTCTCGGGATGATATCCGCCGGGACATTGTTTCAACAGATGCATTTGCATGGCCATCACGTTCAGGGGTATTAAGTTATTTTAACAGCCGGGACGCAGGATTTTTGGATCAAGGAATTCGTATTCGGGCCAGTTCCGATTCACGCGTGGCCGCATCGCGTTCTGGCAAGGTTGTCTTCGCCGATTACTTGGCTGGTTATGGCCAGACCGTGATTCTTGATCATACAGATGGGTTTATGACGGTGTATGCGGGCAACGCCTGGATCACAGTGCAGGTGGGTGATACTGTGCATCAAGGGGACACGATCGCGATGTCCTCCGGCAGCGATGGATTTGTGTATTTTGAAATTCGGCGGAATGGGACAGCGACCAATCCGTTGTTTTATTTGCCCAAAGGTTAGCGACGGGAGAGCGTTTATGACCGATATGGATTTTCAGACATTGTACGGCCGAAAAAGCATTCTTGATATCCTGCGTAAGAGGGTGATCGATTTTAAAGATGGA
>CAZBHY010000057.1:0-5635 GCA_964491705.1 uncultured Planctomycetales bacterium | reverse complement strand
ACAGAATGTGGCGCTGATCGGCAGTCGATATATCGGAAAGACATCCATCCTTCAGCAGTTCCTTTCAGAGATCATCGATTCTCATATTATTTCGATTTATATTGATGCCGAATACAGTGATACGGATACCTTTTGCCAAAAGGTTGCGGGGTCTATTTTATATGAATTTTCTAAGATGCGTTCATTGCCTCTCCATGGGAATCTCAACCTTCTGATTGAGCAGACACAATCATTGATTCCAAAAACAACAGCCTCGGTTAAAAAAATTCAAAAATTTTTACGCCAGGCAAAAAAAAGCGAGGCCTATCAAGAGGCCATCGCGCTGCCGCAAGTCTTTTCGTCGGAGACCGCGATGTTTTGTCTTTTCGTTATTGATGAATTTCAATGTCTGGAAGAATGGGGTGTCGCGGATATTTTTCAGGAATTAGGAAAAGTGATTATGACACAAAAACAGTGCCTTTATGTGTTTGCCAGCTCGGCAATGCGCGAGGCCCAGGTCATCTTTTCTGAAAAGTTATTATTGTTATTTGGCAATTTTGAGATGATCGAAATTACCACTTTTGATGACAAAACCAGTCGGGAATATATTCGCCAGCAGTTTTCCGCGTTGCAGATCAGGGATGACCTGAGGGATTTTCTGATTGATTTTACGGGGGGGCATCCGCTGTATTTGCGTTTGCTATGCAAAGAATTGGTTGATTTGGCACGGGCCTATGGGCAGAATGAGATTTTTATTCCGCTGCTGTCACGCGCGGTTGAAAATGTTCTTTTTGATTCATGGGGAGTGTTAAGCCGTCATTTTGATCTCATCATGTCTGGCCTGTGTTCAGGCAAGGGGAATATGATCTATGCGGATGTATTGATTTCTTTGTCGATGGAAAAACAAAAAATCAAAGATCTAGCCGATAAAATATCTGTCCGCCAAAGCAATCTTTCGCCAAAAATTAAACGATTACAAGAGATGGGGCTGTTGGCTAAGGTGGGACGGTCATTTTATATTGGTGATCGGATGATGCGTTATTGGTTATGTTATGTTTTCCATCATCGGAGAGAGACCGTGGGAATGGATTTCGACGTTCTTCGTGAACAATTCCGCGAGAAGTTTGCATCGGCTGTTGATGAATTCCGCATGCAGTCAACGAAAGCGATTTCGACCAGGATCATTGAATTGTTGCGTTGCTTTGATGATGAGTCGTTTCAGAGCGGTGGGCGCCAGTATAAACTTCCGGCATTTGAAAAGGTGGATGCGCACGATGTATGCTCCTTGCCTGGAGGTCGGGTTGATGTGATTCGGGCATCGACATCCGCAGGCAATGACTGGCTTATTTTTTTGAAGGCCGGGGACGTGCAAGAACAGGATTTGAATGGTATGATCTCGAGCGTCAAAGAAGGGTTGACCAAGCCTCAGCGATGTGTCTTGATCGCGTTCAATGATTTGGATGAAACAGCACGGGTACGCGCCCTTCAAGAACGCATGTGGATCTGGAATGAGAGCGACTTGAAAAAATTATTGAATCTTTATAACAAACCTTACATTGCGTGTGTATGATGAGAATCGTCGTTATATCTGATACTCACTCTCGTCAATTGCCAGGCCAGGTTTTGGATGATCTTGCACAGGCAGATTTGATCATTCATGCCGGTGATATTTGCGATGAAAAGATGTTGAAATCCATTGAGTCGATCGGGTCTGTCAAGGCTGTTTATGGCAATATGGACAATGGGGCATTGCGCAAGAAGTTGCCGATGAAGCTTGTTTTGCAATGTGAAGAGGTTAGGATCGGGGTGGTGCACGGCAGCGGCTGTTCGGAAAATATCCTTGAATGCGTTCAGCAGACATTTGAAACGGATCAGGTTGATGCCATTGTGTTTGGGCATTCGCATGAACCGTTTAAGCAGCGAATTAAAAATATTTTATACTTTAACCCTGGCAGCCCCAATGATGAGGTTTTTTCCCCGTACTGTTCTTATGGGCTTCTGGAAATCAGCGGTAGCCATATTACCGCGAAAATTGTAAAGGTTGAATAAATGGACAGAATTTGGGCGCCTTGGCGGGCAGATTATTTATCAGCGGAACAGAAAAAACATAAAGGCTGCCTTTTTTGTCGCATTGCGAAAGTCAGCTGTGATCACACGGATCATGTGTTTGTTCGATGGACACATTGTTATGCTGTTCTCAATCGTTATCCATATAATAATGGACACGCGTTGATTGTTCCGTATCGCCATATCGCTGATCTGGCGAATATGAAAGCGGAGGAGCGTGCGGAGTTTTTTGATTTATTGGATTATGTCAAAAGATTATTGCAGGATACGTTGAATCCGGAGGGGTATAACATTGGAATGAATATCGGGCATGCCGCAGGGGCCGGGGTTCCGAAACATATTCATATGCACATTGTCCCCCGCTGGGTTGGGGATGTGAATTTTATGCCGGTGATCGGTCAGACGAAAGTGATTTCTCAATCGTTGGATGAGTTGTATGCGGCTTTGGTCAAGGCACAGAAACGAATATCTCGTTGAGCAGACGGGATTTTTTTGCGTGGGGGATCAATGCGGACGCGGGAAGAGATTGAACAATTTGAAGAACAGTATTTAGCGCCTTATGCGATGCGCAGCAAGGATAGCAAGGGTCGGGAGCATGAGGAAAAGGCGCATCCTTTGCGAACATGTTATCAGCGGGACCGGGATAGGATCATTCACAGTCAGGCCTTCCGGAAATTAGAGTATAAGACGCAGGTCTTTGTTGTTTTTGAGGGAGATTATTATCGGACCAGGTTGACACACACGATTGAAGTCGCGCAGATCGGCCGTACCATCGGCCGCAATTTGGGACTGAATGAAGATCTCATCGAGGCCATTGCCTTGGCGCATGATTTGGGACATCCTCCATTCGGGCATGAAGGGGAGAATGCGCTGAAGGAGATTATGCAGCAGGCTGGTTTTGGCGGGTTTAATCACAATATGCGCAGTTTTGAAATTGTGACGCAATATGAGAAACGGTATCCGGATTTTGACGGATTGAATTTATCGCGTGAGGTTCTTATCGGCATCCTCAAACATCAGACCGATTATGATGAGGCCGGGTTTTCAGAGAAATATCAGGATGAAGGGCCGACCATTGAGGCGCAGATCGTGGATTTTTCTGATTCTTTAGCATATATTAATCATGATGTTGACGACGGGTTGAAATCCGGATGTATTACGTTGGATGATTTGAACGAGAGCCGGTTATGGCGCGATGCCTTGGAGATTGTTGGCCACGCCGTGCGCCGGGATGATTTAGAGATGATGCGTTATCAGGTGGTCAAGGCCTTGATTGATACGCAGGTGAGAGATTTTTTGGCGCATACCGATGAGCGATTGCGGATCGCCAATTTTTCTTCTGCGGATGATGTGAAGCGTTGTCCACAGCGCGTCGTGGGGTTTAGTGACGCGATGAAGGATTCAGTTAAGGAATTGCGTGATTTGTTGATGGACAAACTGTATCGGCATTATCGGGTGTGCCGGATGACCAATAAGGCGAAGCGGATTATCAACGATCTCTTCACCGTCTATTCCAATGACCCGAATCAACTGCCGCCGGAGGTTTATCCTCGGCATGGCTGCTCAGACGAGAGAAAATATCATATTATTTGTAACTATATCGCGGGGATGACGGATCATTCCGCTATGGATGAGCATAAGAGTTTTTTTAACGCGTATACGAAAGTTTGATGGATGAAAAGGAATCCGCCAGCCAATCAACAATCGCTTCGGACCTCAAAGCAGCAATGCCGCATGATTTTGTCCGCGGTTCATATGGTCTATCGTCTGGTGAATTCAACGTATAATGTCCGTGAACTTTCTTTGCGACTGACCCGCCTGATCTGTCAATTTATTAAAGCCCATTCCGCCAGAGTCATTATTCTTGATCCGGATAAAAAGAAAATCATTATGGTGGCGATTTTTAATAATCGTATCAATATTTTGTTGGATAAGAAAAAGGATTTGGACAAGGTTTCCCACAAAGAATTGAGCGTGTCCGAAGGATATTCGATTTTTGAACCGGGTTTGATGGGCCTCCCACTGGTGGCGGATGATATTGTCGGAGCGATTTTTGTGAGAAGAACGCGAAAAGACCCCGCCTTCACCGATCATGATCGGGAAATCCTTTCTGTATTCGCGGAGCAGTCTGTTACGGCAATCAAAAACTTACAATTGTATGAGCAGCAGCAGAGTATGATCTTGGGCAGCATTAAGCTGATCGGGAAATTTTTAGAAAAAACAGGACTTCATTTTCATCATGCGTCTGTTTATTTCAACATTGCCAGAGATTTGGCGGAACATGCGCATATGAGTCAGACCGCAATGGACAATTTGTATTATGCCAGTATTTTGCGTGATATTGGTGCGTTGGATATTCCTTATGAAATTTTGTCAAAGACCAGTCAATTGACACCTCAGGAATTTCATCTGATTCGTGATATGCCGGCCAAGGCCGCGGAATTGATCCGACCGGTTGAGTTTTTAAAACCAGTTCTCCCGTTGATCCTTTATCATCATGAAAAATATGATGGGACGGGGTATCCTTTGGGGCTTAAAAAAGAGCAGATTCCTCTGGGGGCGCGGATTATGGCTGTGGTGGACGCGTTTGAAGCAATGATCGGTGGCCGGCCGTATCGTGAGCCGCTATCGATTGAGGAGGCAATTGAGGAATTGAAGCAGAATAGCGGGACACAGTTTGACCCGAAAATTATCAAAATTTTTGTTTCTCTTTACCGGACAAAGAACTTTCGCAATAATCTGATTGCCATGAAGAATCAAGGGCAGAATCAACATCCGATTAAGAAATAGTGCCAACTTTCTATTGGAATATACGTTCAAATGAAAAATCCTTTTAATCGACAGTCTCAGTTTGAACTTTTCCCCGGGGCAGAAGGCCCTGAGCCGCGGAAAGAACGGTCATATTTTTTTGGGCGCATTTTTCGATTTTCTTTTGAGAATCTAATCATCGCCGGCATCGTTTTTTTATTGGCCATGGTTATTTCTTTTTCATTCGGAATTGAAAAAGGCAGACGCCTAAATCGTGGTGTGGCCGCTCATGATATGCGACGTTCCGTTGATGTTATTCCAAAAGACGCAGCGGCCAGTCCGCTTTCGATACAAAAACCTGCTGTTGATGTAGCACCAGAGGCCGTGGTTGAGGCCGTCAGTGCTCAATCCACGCCATCGCTTGCGTTGGTGAGTGCACCAGAAGGGGAAAATCCATCTGAAGCGGAGAAAAGTGTTGACAAAACAGCTCCTTTAGAGACAATACATACTGTTCAAGTCGCCTCATTTAAACAACTTAACAGGGCCGAGCGGGAAGCTTCTGATCTGAAAAAGATGGGTTATGAAGCGTTTACGGTTTTAAAAGGCAGTTATTATATTGTCTGTGTAGGACGTTTTTCTGAGAAAAAGCAAGCCCAAACAGTATTACGGCCCTTAAGAAAAAGATATTCAGATTGTTACGTAAGGAGATTGTAAAATGTCGTTGCATCCATCGTTAAAAATTGATAAGGCCAGCACCCAACAGCGAACGGTATTGACCCGTATTGAGCGCATTAAAGATTTGATGAAAAAAGGTCAATGGGCGGATGAGCAAGAAGTATTG
>CAZBHY010000056.1:0-8718 GCA_964491705.1 uncultured Planctomycetales bacterium | reverse complement strand
ACTTTCCAGCAATGTCTCTGATAACGCGCCGCAGCTGATTTCCACAAATGGCTTATCCTTCCGATGGTTATCCATGGCGTGCAAGGCCCTGGCCGCAAGGCCTTTTCCCGTCCCGCTCTCACCATCAATTAAAATCGTGGCATTGGAATTCGCAACAGACGCGATAATATGGTAGACCTTTTGGATTTTCGGACTTGCTCCAATCATCTGTCCACATGATCGCGGGGCAGATTCTTCTAAAAGGGCACGCAAACGACGATTTTCCTCGACAATCCCTTTATGCGCAATAATTTTTCCAATAAAAGATTTGACCTCTTCATCATTAATCGGCTTGGTCACATAATGATAGGCGCCTTTTTTCATTGCCTCCACGGCGTTCTCGATCGATCCATAACCAGTAATGAGAATCACTTCCGTATCCGGTGAAAAGGCCTTAACCTCCTCTAAAAACTCCATGCCACTCATATTCGGAAGACGCAAATCCGTCAAAATAACGTCCACCTTTTGATCTCTCAGCAGCTCCAACGCCTCTTCCGCTGATGAGGCCATATATACGTGATAGCCCTCAATCCGTAAAATTTCAAAAAGAGATTCCCGGATCAAACGTTCATCATCAATAATCAAAATATCATAATTGCTGTTTCGATCACCGTTCATTGCACCATCCTAAAGAGGAAATGTTATGATAAATTTTGTACCGCGGCCAACTTCACTTTCCACGTGAATTTCCCCATCATAACTTTTGACGATTTCCGAGACAATGGTCAATCCCAGTCCACAGCCCCGATCATTTGTTTTTGTTGTATAAAACGGCTGAAAAATCTCCGAAAAATCGTCCGGGCCAGATATCCCGCATCCATTATCCGCGACAGTCAGCATCAACTGCCCGTCATCGGTCAATGCCGTGGAAACAATCACTTCTCCGCCAGGCAGGACAGCATCAATCGCATTGCGCAAAAGATTTTCAACAATACGATCAAACCCGGCATCATAAATCAAAGGCAATCCCGCAGACAAAAATTTTTTCGCAACAATATTCTTTTTCGAAAAATTGATCTTCATGGACTCCACAGCCTGCATAACCGCCGTATTCGGATCAATCCGCTGCATGCCATCTTTGGACTCTCCCCGCGAACAGGCTAATAAACTCCGCACAATATTCGCCATGCGATTCAATCCCTGCTTAATCTCCAGCAAATAACCGCGCATCATGTCATCTTCACCGACATGCTGAAGACACAAATTCGTATAACGCATCACCCCATCCAACGGATTATTAAATTCATGCGCGATCCCTCCGGCTAATTTCCCTAATGTCGCCAATCGCTCATGAACGATCACTTGCTGCTGCAGACGCGTTGTTTCCTCGCAGCTCTTACCCAGCTCATCTTTCAAATCCTTGGATGTTTTCAGAATGCTCTGCAATTTTTGATATAATTGAATCCGTCGGAAATTCAGGGCAATTTGCGTTGCGAGGAAATCTAAGAGCTGCAGTTCTTCTTCGCCAAATGGCTGCCCGGATGATTTATCAGCAATATTAATCACACCGATCAATGTGTCCTTCAGCAGCAATGGGGCGCAGATAAATGACGATGTCTGATAACTATTGCGCGGGTGGAGATTTTCAAAACGCCCGTCAGATGCAATATCTTTCACAACAATGGGCATCTTCATCTGCGCAACTGTCCCGACCACTCCTTCACCGAGTTTTTTCACCAATTGATCTCGCTCTGCCCACTGCAATCCAACCGCGGCCTTCAAGACCAATTCTTCCGTCTGTTCATCCAAAATGAAAACTGAGCCCCGGGCAGCGCGAAACAGCGCCATTGTTTCTTTCAATGACGTGTCAAGCAACTGATGCGGTTCAGTGATAATATTCACCAACGCACAGATATGTCCAATTTTTTTAAACAGGTCCGACTGTGTTAACTGCTCAATATCCTGCGGCATAACATTATGGCTGAGACAAAACAGCGCTTCCTTGATTTTGTTCCAAATGATGGAGTGACTCAATGACCTTTTCTAAAAATTGATTCAACGGATGCCCTGGGTGATCCTGGATAAAATTCGTATAAAAACCGATGGCCTTATCATAATCGTTCAGATGAACGACCGCGATAACATTAATCATACGCGTCAGCATGCTAAGGCGCTGAGGTGTCATCAAGTCAGAATCAGCAAAATCCACTACCCCGCGTTTCAACACACCCAAGGCATCCTCCCACTTTTCCTGGGCGATGTATGTTGTTGCCAAAGATTGATACGCGCTCAATCGCACTACCTCAGGTTCCTGGTCATTGTCAATGATCTCGCGATAAAACTGCACAGCCTTGTCAAGATATGCACGGGACTCAGACAGCTGATTGGCATTCCGGTACAACCCCGCGATATAAAGCGGCATCATAAAACCAACCTCAGTCCGTCCATACTGCTTTTGAATCTGTAAAAAAACAGGAACCGCCAAATCCATCCGATTCTCAAAAACATGCGTATTGCCAATGTCCACCATCGCCTTGGCCACGACCTCCGTCTGATCCGAGAACTTGGCCACGACCTCTCCATAAACCGCGCGCGCATCGCTAAACTTGTGATTCATGAGGTATAAAGATCCAATCTCAGAATGCATTTGCGGAACATACCTCGACTTCGGAAAACGTTTGATCAGCCCACGATAATCATTGATCAAGCGATCAAACTGCGCGTCAGGAACCGCCTTGGGATCCTGAGCCAGAGAAGACAAATGTTTATGCAGCCTCCATAAACGTTTTTCCACCCGGTATTCACTGGTATCTACCAACGATAATACCAAGTACATTCCGACGAGAATTCCACATAAAATGAGAATTTTCTTTTTCATTATTCATCCTTTGTTAAAAAGTAACACAACGTGACCGCAGTATACTGAACAGCGTCAATGAAGAGCATCGCGAATACTCCAAAGATGACAAATATCTGCCAACCCTCCGGAGTGGTAAATGTGGAAAACCATCGGTAATTTGAACGTATCAATAAAATCGGAAGATATGGCAGGCTGGAAACAAAAATAAGAAAGAAAATCGCCCCTAGACAGGATCTCAGCAATTTAAAATTCTTCATCAAGGCCACAAAGATATTCTTCTGTTCCAAAACAATCAATGGCAGCAAAAAGGCAAACATGGTCATAACGATCATCGAAAAAAACAAATTGAAATACGGTGCCCCAAGTAAAACCGCCTGTTTGATTAAAAAATAGATGCCAGTTGTTGATACGATTTGCGCGGCACGACGGATCAGGAGACCATACACAGAAGTAAAACCATACATGACCAAGAAAATCAATAAAAACGTCATCATCATATTGACATAGCGCTTAAAACCCACTGCCGGTAAACGGTCCCCCACTTCCTGCCCTTGATTGATCTTTGCAATAACAAGGATGGCCTTGCCAACAAACAATGATGTCGCAAAAAGATAGATGAATATTTGAGCGGATTGAAACCAATGATTCATCAATTCGAAATTAAAGGGGTATTGCATATAAATCGCGCCTTTGATCCGTGCAATAATGGGGCCAAAAAAAAGAGATAAAGGAAAACGCGGCGCAAAAAATAAAATCTCCATAAGAAACAATTGGAGAAAGGCAAGAATGGCAAACGGATAAAAAATTTTAGGATTTTTAAACAAACACGATAAAGAACTGGCCAACAGGGAAAAGGATTGCTTCACAGGAATTTTTACGGACATAGTGCCCCCTTTAATAATAATATTAGTGGTATTATTAGTTATAATAATACCACAGGATGGTTCTGCCGTCAAACAAAAAAACAATCATAATCTATTGAAAAATAAGAAGTTAGAAGTGATCTGCGTTATACATTTGAACCATTTTGGCATGAAGATTGTCCGCAATGCGCTGATACACATCTCTCGCTGCCGTGATTTTAAAGGCCAATTCCTTAGCCGTGATCGACTTTCCAAAGCGAACAGAAACATGCCCTCTCAACTTCGGCCATTTTCGCCCCCGCGGCCAAATATCAAAGGCACCGCGAATATAAACAGGAACAACCGGCACGTCCAATTCATGAATTAAGATCCCGATCCCTTTTCGAAACTCTTTTATTTCCCCATCGATCGATCGCTGCCCTTCTGGGAAATAACATAAAACCTTGCCATGGTTTAAAACATATGCGCATAATTGCATCGCCTCTGTCATGCGATGCGTGAATTCAATGGGAATCAGGCGCGCTGCTTTTTTAAAGGGCCGCAACGCCCAATGATTCAGAAACCGGCTGTCCCCCAAAAAAAATGTCTGCTTTAAAATTTTACCCGGCAAGGCATTGGCAACGAATAATCCATCTAAAAACGAAACATGATTGGCACATAAAATGTAGGGTTTTTTTGTGGGCAGGTTGTCCACACCTTCAACGCGCGCTGACCAACATATTTTAAAGGTCACTTTGATAAAAAATAATACACCTGCCATCACAGCATGCTCGAACAGATTCAATGGCGTCAAATCAACGCTCTTCGATACATCCTTCGGCTCTCCATGACACAGCATATCTCGCCATGAAACAACCTCTGGCCCCTGATCCTGCGATGACACAGCTGTCAATTTATTTAATTCATCCAAAAGATCACATACCCGCCCACACATAAAAAACCGCATCGCATCATCTTCCGATAAAGAAAGTCCCAGGCGCTGCTGAATGCCAATAAGAAGGTCAAAACGTCCCAATGAATCCAACCCCAAATCCAGCTCAAGATGATCAGTCAATGACACGCGATGCTCGAGAAGCTCTTCCAAATACGACAACGCCAAGCGCGGCATATCTTCTGGTTTGACAATATTCGACTCGACGGCATCATCCTGGGGCACGGGCGATTCTAACCATGGCTTCAGCCGGTCCATGACCTGCCCCAGCGTTGTGCACGAAAAAAATTCCATCAATTCCGAATCCGTTAACGTGATGTGAAGATGCTTCTGAAGATCCATAAAAATTTCCAGCCGACTCAAAGAATCCAACCCAAGATCCAGTTCCAAATGATCTGATGGTGAAACAGGACGGCCTAACCGCTGCCCCATAAAATCCATCACCGATTGCATCGCACCAGAATAAACCGACATGTCTTTGGGCTGATCCCCGGTGCCGGATTCTAACAGCAAATAAATCTTCTCCAATTCAAAGCGACGCAATTTACCCAGCCGCGTGCGCGGCAAAGATTCCTGGCTGACCACAAATCCCCGGATCCGTTTATACGTCGGAAGGCTCACAAAATAATTTTCCAGCTCCCAGCGAAGCCTCTGGCGAATATTCAGCTCCCGCTCTCTTTGAAAATGTTCTTCATTAGGCACAATAATCGCAACCAGGCGATTAATACCAACATTCTTTTTCGGATCCGCTGTTATCAGAATCGCGATTTCCTTGATAAAGGGATTCTGTCCATAATAGTGCTCCAGCTCTTCCGGGTGGATATTTTCTCCATTGCTGAGCACCAACATTTCATTCTTTCTGCCGGTTAAGAAAAGGCATCCGTCATCGTCGATCCGCCCCAGATCCCCAGTATAAAACCACCCGTCGCGCAAAACCCTCCGTGTTTCTTCTTCCGCCTTGTAATAACCCATCATCACATTATCTCCGCGGACCAGCACCTCTCCCACGCCGGATTGATCCGGACGATCAATGCGCACCTCGACACCGGGCAAAGGGTTGCCAACAGAACCAAACTTCGGTTTTTTATGAAAACAAAAAGAAACCACCGGAGATGTCTCTGTCAACCCATACCCATCAATCACGGTAAATCCCCACCGATAAAAATCTTCTGCCATCTGGGGATCCAACCGCGCCCCTCCGGATACCATCAAGCGCAACGACGGGCCAAAGCGCTGATGGATTTTCTGAAAAACACCCGGACCAGCATTCCATTGCGCATATTTCCGTAAGAAAAAATTTATTTTCCCAGCTGCTGCCACTGCTGAACGCACTGGAGCGGCCAAATCATCCATGTGTTCGATCACAGAGCGATGAATCATCGCAAAAATCTGCGGGACACCAACAAAAATCGTGACGCATGTCTGTTTCATGCAGGATATCAGGTCTGCCGAGGCAATGCTCCTGGGATACGCGATGGTCATGCCCATCAGCAATGGACACAACAATGTGACCGTAAACGCATATGTATGATGCAATGGCAGGATGGAAAGAACCACATCATCGTTATGAATAAGACCAGTGCGTTTAATCGACTCAATGTTAGCCAAAAAATTACGGTGTGTTAGCACAACAGCCTTGGGCTCTGCCGTGGTCCCTGAGGTGTAAAATAACGCGGCAATCTCTGCCGAAGGGATTACCGGTGGCGTGATGTCCTCTCGCGGATTCGTCTCGGTAATCTGACGTACCTGGGCTGAATCAATACACACCCATTGTACAGACACGATGCCGATGTGCTGACGATGAAATTTTTCTGACGAGATAATCATATCTGCGCCACAATGCGTCAATAACCGCTCGAGCGTCTCAGACGAAAGCTGTGTATCCAGAGGAACAATCGCTGCGCCAGTGAAAAAAACGGCAAAACATGCCCATGAAAATTCCGGACGATTCTCAAGCAAAATCGCGACACGCTGACGCGGCGCTGCACCAGCCGCACTCAATAATGTTGAAAAGTCAACGGCATGCTGATACACAGACCGATACGTCTGTGACTGATATGTCCCATCTTCCCGCGCAAAAATTAACGCATCTTTAGAAGAATTCTGGAGGGCGCTGTAAAAAAAAGATTGAACAATATGATGGGCCTGCCTATGCATAACGTGAACCACTCATACGCACTGAGGGAAAATTTCCAAAAAATTATATCCAGGATAACAATGTTTGATATACGCGATCTGATCCGGGGCCGCTTCTCTCAAAAAATTTTTCAATTCAAAAAAGAAATACTTCAAATCATACGGCCCGAACGTAAATTTAGATGAAAATTTTTCCGGATCCACTTTCCCCGATAAAAACATTTTATACAGACTCTGCCGTTTTAAAGAAATCTGCTGCGGATCAACAGATTGTACAGATAAATATTTCGCAACCGCAGGAGCGCCATTGACCTTGCCATAACGCTGCAATCCACCCAAATCTTGAAATAACAGGGAATCATATGCATTCGCGTGTTTCGGATTGACCATGATGCAGATACAATCCGCACACATTTTTGTCCGGACATAATCAAAGATGTGCTTAAACAGAAAAAAGATCAAAAACATCTTTTTCGCGTTCAACATCATCGGTGTTTGCTCACTAAACAACTCACTGTTGTTGGCCAGCATCGAGACTTCGCAGATTTTTTTCCCGTCTTCACGCAGCGCCTGAAGTTCCTGATGATACAGCTCATCCATAGGAAGTTGCAATGGGGAATCCTCAATCACGGTCGCAGTCGCGGTCACAACGCCGTCGACCAAGGCCACGAATGTGGTGGTTCCGGGAAGGGCATTGTGCAGCAGAAACCGCATTTCCGTTGGATCTTCATTGATATAGCCTTGTTTCAAATACTCCTGATAAACAAGATGAAACGCATCTTCCAATTCTTCGCGTGATCGCGCGACTCGGTACTCCACATTCTGCAAAAGAGATTTTATGGTCATCGTATTATCTGGCATCATATGGAATCGTCACCATCCTTCAACGTCCCTTCATCATTTAAATATTTATCAATAATACTATCGGAAATAAACTGCTCAAACTTTTTGCGGGCATCGTCATCACATTCAAAGATCCGCAATCCATAAGAAAACTTTCCTTGTGAATGCTCTCCTTTGACAACAAAATTCTTCTGAATCCAAACAACATCGGCACCTAAAAAAAATGGCTTTTTATCTACAGGAAGATTGAGCTCAATGGCCAGTCGATCCCCTTTGGCCAATACCATGTCATGGCTGAATCCCAGGC
Source organism: uncultured Planctomycetales bacterium (assembly GCA_964491705.1). Taxonomy (GTDB): domain Bacteria; phylum Omnitrophota; class Gorgyraeia; order Zapsychrales; family JANLHA01; genus JAKLFA01. The sequence continues at coordinate 799 of CAZBHY010000056.1, read as the reverse complement.
CTTCCCCACCAATATTATCCAAAAGCACAAACTCGGACCATGGACCCTGAGTCCCTTTTGCATCTAAAAGGGAAAACCGAATTTTCAGAGGCAGCTCTAAACGTTCACATACACGTTTTTCCTGCGAAAGTAATTCTTTCATTTTTTCAAATTTAGACGCCATAGAACCCGCCTTCGTTAAAACATCATAACTAAAAGAATAGCAAAGAGTTACATAATAATTATGGGGGAAAGAACATCAAAAGTCAATAAAAAATCCTTCTAAAACTTTCCGCTGACTTTCACATAAACCACATCATTCGCATCATAACGGCCAAATAGTGTTTTTGTGGCATTTCCTTCAAAGATAAAAAACCCAACGGCGATATCAACGCCAGCCCGCTCCCATTTATATGTCAATTCTGGATTCAACATGACGTCATCATAAGATACTTGCCATATCCAATCCAAACCAAACATAACACGGCCATGCGAAAACCCTTTGGAAATTGTTCCAGCAAAGGAATAGGGCAATTCTTCGGTCGAATAAAGGCTCTCATAATTCAAAATGAAATCCTGAATATACTGGGCATCAAAATACCACTGATCGGCTGTTGTGTGATCAATGCCCACCCCGAAAGAGACCTGATCTTTTTCCACATAGGAAAAATCATTGCGCAGATACGGCAACCCAAAAAAAACAGCCATCTCGCCGCGAAGCCCCAAAAGCCCCAAGACTGTCTCCCAATCCGCCCCCAACGCATTCACGCGCGGATGAGCTTTGGTCAGACGCAAATCATCGCCAGACGCCCCTGCCGAG
>CAZBHY010000055.1:0-8826 GCA_964491705.1 uncultured Planctomycetales bacterium | reverse complement strand
CGGGGTTACCTGTGCCCTAACTAACCTCGATATTGCAAATCCATCCACAGCTCCCAATGCGCATTTTACATACGCGATATCAGGACAAAGCGCAACAGGATATACGATCACAGCGACACGCAATACCTTGCGCGGTGGTGATGGAACAAGCACCATCACGTTAACACAAACATCAACAACAGTCACTCGCGCTGGAACAGGGGCATTTGTCGCAGTTAAATAATGTGACGTGCTCATGTGAATAACCACAAAGCCGGTCGGCACAACGCCGGCCGGCTTTTTAAATGTCAAAAATAATGAAAAAAAAATCAGCCTTTACATTACTCGAAGTCATGGTAGTCACGATCATCGTGGGCATCCTTGCGGCATTGGCCTTGCCCAACTATTTTTTGGCCATCGAGCGGATGCGCGCCAATAATGCGCGACAGACACTACTGGAAATCTATGCGGCGCAAAAACGGTATTTTTCGCAAAACGGAACATGGAATACAAACACAAATGCATTCACAAGTTTCTACGCTGCGAATATCAGCGCTCTCGGCATCGTGATCAGACCAGACGCCATGTTCACCGTTCCTGCGATTACACAGCCAGACGGCACCATGACTTTTAACGCCAGTATCACGCGTAATTCACTTAACCCGTGTTATACCTTAAACATTACGCAGGCATCACCGACCATTACCTGCACGCCGATCAACCCGGCAAACATTTGTACAAAGTTGGGGTTTTAAATGAATCAGAGGACATGCCTTCACAATTATAACGGCTTCACCATGACCGAGATCATGGTTTCGGTGCTGATTTTCGCGCTCAGCATCGCCGGATTATTGGCGGCGATTTCCAGTTTAAACCGCCCGGCTGTCGAATCATTTGAAGAAATCCAAGCAACATATATCGGCAAACAGTTCTTTGAACAGTTACGACAAGGCGTGGATGCACGCACATGGGATCAACCCGACTCACTGCTGGCTCCGACAGGCCAACCCGAGCAACAGAATATAACAATTGACGGTGTCCGTTTTACGACCTCTTATAATGTTGTTGCGGCAACACCCGAAGAAGGCGGGGGGCGATGGGTGACCATGCGCATCACCTGGCAATAATATGAAACATAATCAAAATAACCTCGCGATGACACTGACAGAACTGCTGATCGCGTCTGCCCTCATCGGCATTGTGATTACCGGCGCGGTATCGGCGGACTTTGCGATTCACGCCTGGCAAAAGCGTATTGAACAACGGACCCTGATGCAAATGAACCTGGCCCGGATCATGAATCAAATCATCAAAGATGGAGCGGCTGCCACAGGATCTGGCATCATAGAAACAACGCAACAATATCCCTGGCTGATACCTGCATGCAAAAATTGGAATGGCGCTGCTATTTCGTACAAATCTGACTCCTCCTATCCACGATGGATAGCGTTCCGTACAGAAGAACACGTGAACGCTGATTATATTTGTTACTTAAAAACCGCCCTACAAGCATTCTACAGAATAACATTTCGATGCGGGTCACCCATCGCTTCGACCATCGAACCAGGTATTATTTCAGAGGACTTTTTTGAAATCATCACCAATCCTGATGACAATACACACGTTGAGGCCATTGAGATTACCCTAAAAACCCGTCCAGCTTATGGGCAGCCCGCCAGCCCTCTGACCAATCCGGAATATTCGCTGACAACACGTTTTTTTCCAACCGGGGTTTCTCAATAATAAAATTTCATTTCCCATCTTGTCAAAAATTTTATCCTCTGATATGATATCCCCTAATTGTGATATGTTTTTCCACGTGAGTGGCGATGGAGGACATTTTTATCGGCAAGCTCAGTCCCGATACTGTTGATCGGGAGAGCTCGCGCGGGTTGAATAGAAGGGCGTTGTGATTCCGAAGGATATTTTTTGGGCCGGTAGCTCAGTTGGGAGAGCGCATGGTTCGCAATCATGAGGTCGGGGGTTCGATCCCCCCTCGGTCCATTTTTATCCTCATACCAAACAGTCACCAAAAAACACCATGCACCGAAGTTTTTCTAAAAATCTTTCCTTAAAAACCGATACGCTTTCCATCTCAGATCCACAAGAAATTCATCATATCAAAAATGTCCTGCGCCTTAAAAAAGGCAGCCGACTGTATGTGTTTAACGGCCTCGGCGAAGAGATTGAAGGGGAGATCATCAGCACCTCAACCGACACAATCCAGATCCAGCGACTATCGTACAAAAAGGAGGCGCCACGCCACCGGCCACGGCTGATTTTGGCCTGCGCCATTCCCAAACACGGAAAATTTGAGTGGATCATTGAAAAAGCCACTGAACTGGGCGCCGATGAGATTATCCCGCTAAAAACACAGCGCACGGAATTCCGCATGACTGAAAATCGCGCTGAAAAAAAATCCCAACGCTATCACACCGTGACGGTCAATGCGGCCAAGCAATGCCGTCGATTAACCATTCCCATGGTGCATCCCGTTACACCCTTTATGGATGTGATTGCACGCATCGATGCGCACACGCACGCATTCATCCCATGTCTGATCGGTCAACGAAAATCCCTGCCCGATGCGCTATCGGTAGGCACCGCTCCACACATCATAGTGCTGATCGGTCCAGAAGGGGATTTCACAGATGAAGAAGTCAACGCTGCCGTTGCCCATGGCGCCATCCCCATCACGCTGGGCCCAACAACATTAAAAGTCGAGACAGCGGCGATCAGCACCATTGCCTTCATCACTCTTTATCTGAACGAAAAAAGTATGCATCCTCATCACACATGCTGATTCATCGAAACACCATATCCGTTCGCCCAAAAAAGCAGCGGATGATCGTCATCCAGTGTTCATCGCGCATGGCCAGTGAAAATCCATTCACACACGATTTAATAAATAAAAAATAAAAAATTTCGAAAAACCCCATTTTATTGACAAGCATTTTCTGCTCGTGTATAATGGCATCTCATTTAAAATGATATTGTTACCAGTATAAGTAAATCAAACCGCGCTAAAAATCCCCAAACAATTGCGGATTTCATATATTTTTAATCGTTTTTTTTATAGGAGACATATTATGACCGAGGCAAAAAAAGCAGTTGATACCGATCAAAAGCAGAAAGCGCTGGACTTGGCGCTGTCACAGATTGAAAAACAATTCGGCAAAGGGGCGATCATGAAAATGGATGGCTCCATCAAAGAAGATGTGGACACCATCCCCACCGGATCCCTTGCGCTGGACATCGCGCTGGGAATCGGCGGCCTGCCACGTGGACGGGTTATTGAAGTCTTTGGGCCGGAATCCTCCGGAAAAACAACACTCACACTCAGTGTCATCGCGGAAACCCAAAAACGTGGAGGCATCGCCGCATTCATTGATGCGGAGCATGCCTTTGATTCCACATATGCGAAAAAGGTCGGCGTCAAATTAGAAGATTTGCTGATCTCACAACCGGACACCGGCGAACAAGCCCTGGAGATCGCAGAAACCTTGGTCCGTTCTAACGCTGTTGATCTTGTGGTTATTGACTCTGTGGCTGCCCTGACGCCCAAAGCAGAAATTGAAGGGGACATGGGGGACAGTCATATGGGGCTACAGGCCCGTTTAATGTCACAGGCCCTGCGCAAACTCACCGCGGTCATTAGTAAATCACGCGCAACGGTGGTTTTCATTAATCAGATCCGCATGAAGATCGGCGTGATGTTTGGCAACCCGGAGACAACCACTGGTGGCAACGCGCTAAAATTCTATTCTTCAGTGCGTATTGACCTGCGACGTATTGAAACACTGAAAAAAGGCGAAGAATTTATCGGCAATCGAGTCCGTGCAAAGATCGTTAAAAATAAGGTTGCCGCACCGTTCCGCACGGCGGAATTTGAAATTTATTTTGATGAAGGCATCTCCCGTACCAGCGATATCGTGACCCTGGGTGTGGATTTAGGACTGATCCAAAAATCCGGTTCATGGTTTGCCTACGGCGAGGAAAAAATTGGTCAGGGCAAAGATGCGGTGCGTGCGTATCTGGCCAGCAATCCGAAACTCGCTGCGAAAATTGAGAAAGAAATCCGGGAAAAGGCCGGCATTAAATAAACGTTGCGCCTATGGCAGCGGACAACCCTGAACAATCATTGACAGCGGCAAAAAGCAGTCTTGACCGTTTTCTCAACTATCGGCCGCGCAGTGCCTATGAAGTTGCTGCGAAAATGAAAAAAAATGGATTTTCTGAACAGGTGATCAGCCAGACCGTTGCATATTTAAAAACGACCGGACAAATCAATGATCAGCAATTTGCACGGCTATGGACCGAATCGCGGTTAAAAAAACCATTCGGCATCCGACGCATCCGGATGGAATTGCAACACAAAGGGATTGATCCTGATATCATCGCAAGCATTCTTGACGATGCCGAGCAGAATCACCCTCAATGCGCTGCGGCCGTGGATTTGGCAAAAAAACGCCTGTCTTATTATCAGGGCCTGGATGCAGTGACACGACGACGCCGGCTATATCAGTATCTGGTCCGTCGTGGATTCAGCGCTTCTGCGGCGGTCAATGCGTTGGCAGCGGTGTATGGAGCCCAGGGCCGATCTGAGAAGGCATTTTGCCAAGACGATCATGAGGAATAAACGCAAAAATATCAGGCGCGCCTGATATCGCATATAACAGATTTTTTGATCGAGTAAACATGCAAAAATTATCTGCCAACGACATTCGAAAAAAATTTTTGGATTTTTTCGCATCCAAAGGGCATACCATTATCGCCAGTGATTCGGTGGTTCCAAAAAATGATCCCACGGTCTTGTTCACGACGGCCGGCATGCAGCAATTCAAACGCCAGTTCTTAGGCAACACCGATGGATTGACCCGTGCTGCGACATCACAAAAATGCATCCGTACCGATGACCTGGATCGTGTGGGCAAAACCAATGTCCATCACACCTTTTTTGAGATGCTGGGGAACTTTTCCTTTGGAGATTATTTCAAGCAGGATGCGATTGTCTGGGCCTGGGAATTCCTGACACAACACTTGCACATTCCCAAAGATCGGCTATGGGTCTCTGTCTACCGTGATGACCATGATGCCTTGACAATCTGGAGAGATATCGTCGGTATCCCGGAGCATAAAATTTTTAAACTGGGTGACAAAAGCAATTTCTGGCCGTCCAATGCCAAACAGGATGGACCCAACGGGCCGTGCGGCCCCTGCTCAGAAATTTTCTTCGACTATCACCCTCACAGCCGCAATGTTCCGATGGATCCGGATGATGAAGACGGCCGTTTTGCAGAAATCTGGAATCTCGTCTTTACGCAATTCAACCGCAAAGAGGGCGGAACGCTAGAGCCACTGCCCAATAAAAATATCGACACAGGAATGGGCCTGGAACGTCTCTGTGCCGTTCTGCAGGGGGTGGACAGTAATTTTGACACAGATCTTTTTATTCCCATCATCCGCGCCATTGAGTCCGATATCCACGCCGGTCTTCCCGTTGAAGAAAAGCGCATTATTGCAGACCATATCCGCGCGGCGACATTCGCCATCAATGATGGAATCATTCCATCCAACAAAGAGCGCGGATCAGTGGTCAAGACGCTCATCAACCGCAGCATTAACCTCATTTTAAAAAATGGCGGACAGACGAATGCCTGTGTTCACACGCTCGTTCCTGTCATCGTCGAAACCATGAAAGCACAGTATCCGGATGTTGCGGAGAAATCAGGACATATCGCTGAACTGATTCAAAAAGCGGAAGAGGCCTTTATCCAGGTATGGCGGCTGCGCGTCCCGGAATTAAAAACAAAAATTTCTACGCGACCGAATCCCGAAGAGCTCGGGCGATTATTCTTCCTGTACCAGGACACATTTGGGCTGCCATTGGCAACCAGTCTGCTCATTGCACGTGATGAAAAAATTCCAGCTGATCATATCCGCACCGCCGTTACGGTCTACGACCAACTCATGGCACAACAAAAACAGCAATCCCGCGCTGCGAGCAAAATGGCCGGTGACGTTTTTATCGATACAGAGCTGGATCTCGCAGTGGAAAAAACCAAATTTGTCGGTTATGGCACCATGATTGCGGATGCTAAAGTCCTACGTATTTTTCAAGATCAAACATCTGTCCCGTCTGCTGCCGCTGGCGACCATGTGCGCATCGTCTTAGATCAAACACCGTTTTATGCAGAATCCGGCGGACAAGTCGGAGATACCGGAACCCTGTCCACATCCGCATCGTGTCTCGCCGATATCAATGATACACAAAAATGTGATGATATCTTTTTGCATACCGCAACCATTCAAACAGGAACGATCAACGTCGGAGACATGGTGACGGCAACCGTCGATCACCAACGCCGTACAGCGATCATGCGCAATCATACTGCCACCCACTTGCTTCAAGCCGCATTGCGTAAAATTCTAGGCCCGCATGTGCAACAGCAAGGATCAGCGGTCGATGATCAACGGTTGCGTTTTGACTTTACACACCCACATGCGCTGACCGACGAACAAAAAACCGCCATTGAAGAGCATGTCAACCATATGATTCAACAGAATATCCCTGTTGAAAAATCCGAGATGAGCATCGATGACGCCCGGAAAAAAGGCGCGCTGGCATTCTTTGCGGAAAAGTACGGCCAAACGGTGCGTGTCGTCCATGTTCCCGGATGCTCCGCCGAACTGTGTGGAGGAACACATATCGACAACACCGGAACGATCCAATTATTCAAAATTATCTCCGAAAGCGCCATTGCTCAAGGCATCCGGCGTATCGAAGCCGCCACCGCGTCGCGGGCCGAGGAGGTCATTGCATTAAAAAAACAACGTGAGCAGGAGGCCGTCGATAATCAAAAGAAAAAAGAACAAGAAAAAGAGCGTGACGAAAATAATTTTCAGCAATTAAAAAATGATCTCGACCGCCTCATTCATGATGCCACACGCATCGGGGACACCGTGATCATCTGTCAGATTTATAACGATGCCAATATTGACCTGCTTCGCCGCCTATCGGATGTAGTCAAACAAAAAGCAAAAAGTGCCGCGATCCTCTTGGGATCTATGTCCCATGACAATGCCTATGTTATCGCCGCCGTTACGGATGATCTGCTTGCGCGCGACATTCATGCCAATGCGGTGATCGCATTCATTGCACCGATCATACATGGCAAAGGCGGCGGCCGCCCACAATTTGCCCAGGCGGGCAGCAAAGACAGCGCATCACTGGATCACGCGATCCACGCAGCTGTACAGATGATTGAACAGAAACTCAGCAACGGTTAAAGGAACGTCATTATGCGTATTCTTAAAAAGAACAGCAAAACACTCCAGCAGCTCTATGACCGCCATCGTTCGGCCCGACGAAAATCTGTGGAAGAAAAAGTCCGGTCGATCATCGAAGACGTCCGACAGAACGGCGATGATGCCATCGTAAAATATACCCGCCGATTTGACGAGGCCAAACTTTTCCCAAAAGATCTCAGGGTGCCAGAAGCGGAGATCAGCGGTGCGTTCCAAAATATCACCAGTGATTTTATTGCTGATCTGAAAAAAATTATCCACAACGTCACGGATTTCTATAAAGCCCAAAAACAACGCCCTGCTCGCATTAATAAATATGAGGAAGGGATTTTGCTCAAAGAACAGATCCTGCCGTTGGATAACGTTGGTGTTTATATCCCATCGGGAACAGCCCCTTTGGTGTCATCCGTCTATATGACGGTCATACCCGCGAAAGTTGCTGGTGTCAAGCGGATCATCATCGCAACCCCGCCGAATAAAAACGGATTTATTAATCCCCATGTCTTAGCGGTTGCCAATCTACTGAAAGTGGATGAGGTTTATAAAATGGGCGGAGCGCAGGCCATTGCCGGCATGGCCTTGGGAACAAAACATATTCCCAAAGTCGATAAAATTGTTGGGCCAGGCAATGTCTATGTGACCGAAGCGAAGCGGCAGCTGTTTGGCTATGTGGATATCGATATGCTTGCCGGACCATCCGAGTTGGTCGTCATTGCCAACCGTTATAGTAATCCGGATTTTGTGGTCGCAGAAATGGAAGGCCAGGCAGAACACTTGGGAGGGTTATCCATCCTGGTAACCAATTCTAAAAAGCTGATCAAGCAGGTCAAGACGCGTGTTAACAGCGGCTATGCCATTTATGCTGAAAACACCGAGGAAATGATCACCATTACGAACAATATTGCGCCCGAACATTTACAAATTTTAACCAATAATCCGAATACCATCTTAAAGCATATCCGTAATGCCGGGGCCATATTTTTGGGACCGTATAGTCCCACGGCACTGGGAGATTATGGGGCAGGACCAAGCCATGTCTTACCCACCATGGGCAGCGCCCGCTTTTTTTCCGGTTTATGTTTATCCGATTTCACAAAAAAGAATCACATCATCTCTTATTCAAAAAAGGCCCTGGAAAAAATACGCGGCCCGATCGAACATATTGCACAACTCGAAGGCCTCAACAAACATTATGAATCCATTAAGGTGCGTTTTGATGGACCGGAGAAAACCAAAGGAGCGGCCAAATGACTACTCAACGGACAGCCACATTCGACCGTAACAGTAAAGAAACCGAGATCACCGCAGCATTGACAATCGATGGGACAGGGAAAACTCATATTCAAACCCAGATCGGATTTCTAGACCACATGCTTGAATTGTTCTCATTCCATGGATGCTTTGACCTTGATCTGACGGTCAAAAAAGCGGACCTGGATATCGATCTGCACCACACCAATGAAGACATTGGCATTGTCCTGGGCAAAGTATTTAAAAAAGCCCTCGATGAAAAAGCCGGCATCAAACGCTTCGGGTCCG
>CAZBHY010000054.1:5428-8963 GCA_964491705.1 uncultured Planctomycetales bacterium | reverse complement strand
CGCGCTGCCTCTAAAATCATTGTTCCAGGGGAGACATCAAAGATTTTCTGATTAATTGTAATTTTCGGCATTATTCTTCTCCCCCTTTCTCAGGCAGACACTTTCCATAATCACACCGTAAACACCGTTTGGCCTGACGCCTGGCCACAGCCTCGTTCCAGGAATGTTCCACCTCATCAAAATTATATCGACGCCGACCGACATCGAGAAGCAGTAACGGTTCCCGCGGATACGGCACAGGATCCGCTTCCGGATCAAACTCTGTTTTAATCTCTTTCTGCTGACGCCAGAACGGATGTTCCTCTCCAGTCAAATATTTATCAATACCAACCGCGGCTCGTTCACCAGAGGCAATGGCAGTCACCACCGATGATGGCCCGCTGACCGCATCACCACCGGCAAAAATACCATCAACAGATGTCTGGCCATAAACGGGATCCGCTTCAATGAACCGCTTTTCCGAAATATGAATATCCGTTGTCTGTATAATTTTTGAGGCATCCAGCGACTGCCCGATGGCAACAATCACCTGATCTGCCTCCACCTCAAAAAGATCTTCCGGATTCGCTGTCGGACGTCGGCGGCCGCTTTGGTCAAATTCCCCCAACTTCATCCGTACGCACTTCAACCCCCGTACGTGTCCCTGACCATCTTTTAAAATTTCGATGGGATGCGTCAACGGCTGAACCATAACGCCTTCATGCATCGCCTCATCAATTTCTTCCGCGTAGGCGGGCATTTCACTCTGACTGCGCCGATAAATGACCGTCACTCCCTCAGCCCCTAAACGCAAAGCACTGCGGGCGGCATCAATGGCCGCATTCCCTCCGCCGATTACGACCACATGTTTGCCAACGGGGACAGAACCGCGGATATTATATGTCTTTAAAAATTCCAAGGCATCCACCACGCCCTGAGCATCCTGCCCATCCACACCGAGCTGTGGACTTTCCGGCGCTCCAACACCAATAAAGATCGCCTCATATCCCAGGGCCTTTAAATCCGCGAGAGTAAAATCTTTCCCCAAGGCTTTACCTGTTTCGATTTCAACACCCAGTTGCTCAATCATACGGATTTCACGGGCTAGCGTTTCCCGCGGAAGACGATAGGCCGGGATGGTCTGAACCAGCATGCCCCCGGGACGAACCTCTTTTTCAAAAACCTGAGGCCGATAACCTAGCCGCGCGAGAAAATAGGCGCACGATAATCCCGCCGGACCCGCACCAATAATCGCAATTTTTTTCTGTGCATTCTTTTCATCCTGACGCACCTCCGGCAGTTGAATCACCACCTCTTGATCGACCATAAATCGTTTTACGCCCCGGATCGATACCGCATCATCCAACGTTGCCCGGCGACATTTATCCTCACATGTATGAAAACACACACGCGCGCACACCGCCGCAAACGGATTGCGCTCACGATGCAGTTTGAGCGCCTCCGCATAGCGCTGATCTCCTGTTAATGCAACAAACCCGGGTACATCCACGCCCGCCGGACACGCACTCTGACACGAAGCGCGTACCAAATCAGGACAAACACCGGCCGCGCAATGTTTATCACGGATATGCTGTTCATATTCCTCGGAAAAATACCTTAAGGTCGAACGCACCGGATTGGCTGAGGTATATCCCAAACCGCACAAAGAGGCATCCTTAATCTGCATCCCTAGCTGCAACAACCGTTCGATATCTCCCGATTCCCCTTTGCCATGACAAATTTTTTCAAGGATCTCAAGCATCCGTTTGGATCCCACCCGGCAAGGAACACACTTTCCGCACGATTCTTCCTGTACAAACTCAAGAAAAAATCTGGCCACGTCCACCATACAGGCATCATCATCGATAATGATCAGCCCTCCCGATCCCATGATCGCCCCGAGCTCAACCAAGGTATCGTAATCCAACGGAACATTCAAATGCTGTTTGGGAATACACCCCCCTGATGGACCACCGATCTGCGCGGCTTTGAAGGCCTTGCCATTCTTAATCCCTCCGCCGATATCGTAGATCAATTCCCCCAAAGGTGTGCCGATGGGCACTTCCACCAGACCCGGCGTGTTGACCGCACCGGCCAGCGCAAAAACTTTGGTGCCTTTACTCTTTTCCGTTCCCATTGACGCATACCAATCCGCGCCTTTTAAAATAATTGCCGGAACATTGACATATGTCTCCACATTATTCAAAAGACTTGGCTTGCCCCACAGACCTTTCTGCGCCGGAAACGGCGGCCTGGGCCGAGGCTCACCGCGTTTGCCCTCAAGCGACGCCATCAACGCTGTTTCTTCACCGCAGACAAACGCTCCTGATCCCATCCGAATATCCAAATCAAATGAAAAATTTGTTCCTAAAATATTCTCACCCAACAAACCAGCAGCGCGCGCCTGCTCAATGGCCTTGGTCAGACGGGATACCGCCAGCGGATATTCCGCACGCACATAAACAAAACCTTGTTTGGCCCCGATGGCAAACGCGGCAATCGATATTCCTTCAATCAAACTATGGGGATCGCCTTCGAGCACACTACGATTCATAAATGCCCCAGGGTCACCTTCATCGGCGTTACAGATCGCATATTTGATATCTCCCTGGGCCTTGCGCGTAAATTCCCACTTCAAACCCGTCGGGAAACCCGCACCTCCCCGGCCACGCAGCCCGGATCGTTTCATTTCTGCAATAACACCATCCGGCGACATTGATGTCAAAACTTTCGCCAAAGCCTGATATCCGTCTAAACGGATATAATCACGGATATCATGAGGATTCACAATCCCGCAGTTGCGCAACACCACCTTGGTCTGCTTCTTAAAAAAATCCACGTCTTCCATGCGTGAGACCGCCTGACCCGTGTCCGCATTGCGATGCAGCAAACGTTCAACAGCTTGTCCCTTTTGGATATGAGACTCAAAAATTTCATCCACATCATCCAGCGACACATTTTCATAAAATACACGGCCAGGATTGATCATCATCACCGGACCCTTGGCGCACGGTCCGAGACATCCTGTTTCAACCACATCAACCGTAAGGCCAGCCGCCTTAATTTTTTCCTCAAGTTTCTGCTTAATCTTAAGCGACCCACTGGCAATACATCCTCCACCCGCGCAAATTAAGACCTCTTTATTCTGGATTCGCAGGGCCTTGGCCGCAGCCGCTTCATCCTTCACCCGATTCAGATCATCTGTTGAAGATATCTTCGTTGTCAACATGCCGCTGCCTCCTTTCCTTCCTCCTCCACTTCCCGGTAAGGATTCAACAATTCCCGTACCTTGGCTGGCTTGACCCTCTGATGGACATCATCATTAATCATGACAACCGGCGCCAGTCCGCAGGCTCCGAAACAACGGCCGACTTCCAAAGAAAACATCCGATCCGATGTCGTTTCTCCCACATGAATCCCCAAGGCCTTCTCCATCGCGGATAAAACCTCTTTGCCGCCACGGACATAACATGCGGTTCCCAGGCACACCCTGACCAAATTTTTCCCCTGCGGATTGGTTGTAAAAAAAGAATAAAATGAGACCACCCCACTGACC
>CAZBHY010000054.1:0-5418 GCA_964491705.1 uncultured Planctomycetales bacterium | reverse complement strand
ACCTGACTATACGGAACCTTCAGGCGGCGACTGATATGCTTCAACACTGTCTTGGGGAGATAGCCAAATAAATTTTGCGCGGTTTGTAAGACAGGGACGAGCGCCCCATCCATGGTGATATGCTGATCAATCATGTCATCCAGCCGAGACATCAATTCTTGTTCCGATGCCCCGCCACAGCAGCACGCGGCCGCTGTACCAGATTGGGTCTGTATATTTTTGGGTGGTTTCACACAGGCCTCCTTTTCTGATAAAAAACATCACACATAAGTGCCGCCCTCTCGCAAGCACTGATATTCTCAAGGATTTGCCACGTACCGCAAAATGACTATACAGAAATTGATCGTTGCCAAAAAACCGTAATCGGATCGCATCATCCAATCGGCCGGATAAATATTTTTATATTGTAGCGTTAAAATGCATTCTTTCCAATACTGTTTTTTTATTATCCCTGGCATCCCAACGAACAAAGATGTTTTTTTATTGAGTTAACCTATAAATTACAGTATGGTGATTGTACGATGATATGTTTTTGCAAAAGGAAACCTGTGAATGGCTAAAATTCTTTTGATACAGACGCGCATTGAAAATAAAAAATATCCCTACGGGTCACCGCCGCTGGGACTGATGTATCTTGCGTCTCACCTCCGAGACCATCGTGACCATACAATCCAGATTATCGATATGCGCCCGACCCTGATGACTCCTCAAGGTGCGGCCGACATTGCTGAGGACTTTCAACCAGACATTATCGGCATCAGCAGCCTGTCTCTGGAAGAAAGCATCCTCCATCAAACAGCCGCGGCCATCAAAAAATCAGGCCTGACCTGCCCGATCATTGCCGGGGGACCTCATGTCAATGCCGCGCAAAACGACGTTTTAAACGATCCCCATATCGATTTTTTAGTGCTGGGGGAAGGTGAACTGACCTTACCGGAATTGGTCGATGCGATTCTGACTAATACGCATGAATTTGATGCGATCAGAGGCATTGTCTTCCGCCGTAACGGACGCCCCGTCACCACGCCCAGCCGCGCATTTATCGAAACCCTTGATGACATCCTGTTTCCCAGCTGGGACCTGATCGATCTTCCGACCTATTATCGTCTCCCACGCTTTATGCGTTTTCGCCCGGTTTCCGGCGAACCATTCATGCAGATCATGAGTTCTCGCGGCTGTCCGTTCCATTGTATTTACTGCCATGCCATCATGGGCAAACGGTTCCGGGCTCGCTCCGCCGAAAATGTGTTCCAGGAAATCCAGACATTGCACGACCGCTACGGCATCAAAGAATTTGAATTTGTTGACGACTGTTTTAATCTCGACCGGCAACGCGTAATCGATCTGTGCACCAAGATCATTCAATCCCCTCTGCGCATCACGATGTGTTTTCCCAACGGGCTACGAGGCGATCTTTTGGACAAAGAAATTCTCCTGCTGCTGAAAAAAGCCGGAACAACAGAGATCAGCTTCGCCCCTGAAACCGGATCAGCGCGTATCCAAAAACTTATTCGAAAAAATGCGGATCTAAAAAAATTACAAGACGCGATCACTGATGCAGCGAAGGCTGGTATTCATGCCCATGGATTTTTCATGCTGGGATTTCCCACCGAAACGCAAGAGGACCTGATGCTGACCCTGGACTTTGTCAAAAAAACGCGTCTCCATACCGCGGATTTTTTCATTGTGAATGTTTTTCCGCACACCCAACTCTACCAGATGGTCCAGGATCTGGGCAAGACGCTGCCGCATGATTACAGCAGCGTTGATTTTCATAACGCCCAATTGAACATCAGCGAGGTCAGCAACGCGCAACTGCTCAGCTACCAAAAAAAATTCTTTTTCGCTTTTTACCTCAATCCGCTGCACATAATACGCCTCTTCACCAGTCCAGCCATCAAAAAACGCTACATCCCATATTATGCCTGGCTATTTTTTAACCGCGCTGTCTTGCGCCGGCGCTGATGTGCACATTCTCATCCTTCTTAAGCAAAAAATTCAATCAACCGACCATCCATGCGCAATCGAGAAAACTCATATTTTTTACGAATCCACTCCAACGTGGCCGGGGGATAAAAAATGATATGTGTCGGATCTCTTTGATAATACCACGTTGAAAAATCAATCTCATCCCTTAAAATTTCCGTCTTGCACACCAAGACGCCTCCCGGCCTAAGCAAACCGCGCAACAAATAAAACTCCTGTGCAGGATCGCGAAAATGCTCAATGACCTCACAGCATACAATAAAATCGTACCGCCGCTGCAGAACCGCAGGATCATTCGCAAAAAAAGGATCATACATCTCCATCGCGTACCCACGCTCACGCAACAGTTTTGTGAGCACCGGGCCAGTCCCCGATCCGAAGTCAAGCCCCTGGCTCAAAGGCAAAAATTGACGTTCAACAGACTGGATTACCGGTTCCACAATCTTCTGGTACAGCGGGTCATCAACATCATTATTGTGCTGCTCATAACGAAGCCTTTCTTGCGTCTTCGAAAGACGCAGCGCTGGATCTAAAAATACTACAGAACATTCACGGCAACGGTAATAACGGTCTGATCCTTCCGGATATTGATCCGCGGTTCCTGCGCACAACAGGCACCCTATTTGATGACCCAAGCAACTGGGTTGTCTTAAATCACCATACGATTCCTGCATTTGCCTACCTTAACCTTTTTCCATTGAAAACAACAGTGATGACCAATACATCTCTTCCATAAGGATAGAACATGACACTGCTTCGAAAACAATCTTCCAATCGGACACGAGTACTGTATTATAAGACAAAAAATACAGGCTGCAAGCCTGCCATGAGACAAATACGGCACTCACCTATGGTTTTATCAGACAATAAAAAATGCCGGGCACCCATCCTATGGGAATAAATATTATTGAACATGTAGGTTTTGTTTGATATAGTATTTTTTCTTTCGCAAGTAAAATAGAATCAAATAGTTCTCGCCGTTAAAAAATAACGGGTCTTTTTAGATAAGAAACATTGTGTTAATTAAAAAACACACAGGAGGTAGTAAATGGAACAGGCAGCGGCGAAAAGTACCCACCATGTGACCGCCCCAGGCGACCGTATTTCTTTTTTTCAAAAAGCCGCTTACAGCATGGGCGCGTTCGCGAACACTGCCCAATCAGCGTTTCTGGCAAACATGGTCGCGATTTTAAACCTCGGTCTGGGAATCAACCCGGCCTTAGTCGGATTCATCGGATTTCTTCCACGCATCATGGATGCCGTATCTGATCCGATCACCGGATATTTTTCCGATACCCTCAGGACTCGTTGGGGACGCCGAAGACCGTTGATCCTTTTTGGGGCAATCACCGGCGGTATTGTATTCATGTTAATGTTCCGGCTCTATCCTGGGCGCAGCGAAATGTTTTATTTTGGATATTTTTTAACCCTTCAATGTTTATTTTTCCTATGTTTTACCTGTTTTTCTATTCCCTGGATCGCATTGGGTTATGAAATGACGCCAGATTATCATGAACGGACCCGCCTGCAGGCCGCCAGCAGTTTTGTTGGGCAATTGCCCTGGTTTATCGCGCCCTGGACATGGATCATCATGTTCAACAAATCGTGGTTTACAGACGGTGTTCATGGCGTACGTGTTCTAGCGGTCATTATCGGCTTCTGCCTGATCTTAGGAGGGATACTTCCCGCCATCTTCAATAAGGAATTTTTTACGGACTTGCCAAAACCAAACGTCACCGGCGCATGGAATGTCATGAAAAATTTCTTTAAGGGACTCGCCACAGCGTTTCAATGCGGACCGTTTGTAAAGCTGTGCACAGCGACATTGCTGATCTTCGGTGGATTCATGCTCGCCTCTGCATTTACCATCTATGTTGTTTTTTATTATGTCTACCAGAATGCCGGATCGATCGACGCAGCGCGATCAATGGGCGGAGTGTTGCTCGGCTGGTATGGAAGCTTTAGTGCACTGTGCAGTATGGGCGTTATTTACTTAACATCTGTGTTGTCTGGAAAGTTCGGGAAACGAAACACCTTTTTTATCACTATCCCGATTTCCATCATCGGTTATGCGTTAAAATGGATCGGCTACAATCCGGATTTCCCTTATCTATTGATGATCTCTGCCCCTTTTGTCACGTTCGGTCTGGGATCGCTGTTCACATTGATGAACTCCATGATCGCTGATGTCTGTGACCTGGATGAGCTCAAAACCGGCGAACGCCGGGAAGGCACCTTTAGCGCCGCTTACTGGTGGATGGTAAAATTAGGCGTGGCGCTGGCATCGCTTATTTCTGGATTCCTCTTCAATATTGTAGGATTTGATGTGGCCTTGGATCTGGGCCAGTCAACCAACGCGTTGTTCTGGATGAGAATCTGCGATGTCTGTATTCCGATCGTGACCTCTGCCGCGGCCATGTTCATCATCATGACCTTTGATATTTCAGAATCCAAGGCCTATGATATCCGCGGGCAAGTCGAAAGACGGCGAGAAGACCGCCGCAAGGAAGAGCGCCGCTCGGAAGAACGTCGCGCTGAAGAACGCCGTGCGGAAGAACGCCGTAACCGATCATAAGACATAATATACGCCATAAAAAATCCCCGGAGGGTATGTCCTTCCGGGGATTTTTACATAAATAGATCAAATACATTCAATACAAAAACACTTAATTCACCTTTGTATTCATATCCTCTAAAATAGCCTCTAAATCATCTTCATGTTCAACTTCGTCTTCCAGAATTTCCAAGATCATATGGTACGTAATCGGGTCTTTACCATCAACAAACTCTAATAATTTCTTGTAGACCGCAATCGCGCACTGCTCTCCCTTAATATTCTGCTTGACCAATTTTTTCGTATTCGGGTCCGTAGGTTCATCATAACCGCAATTGGTTTCTTTCGCCCACTGCTCCGGGTTCAACAACGGCGCGCCGCCTAATTGTATAATCCGCTCTGTCAACATATTCGCATGTTTCAACTCCTCATCCGCATGCTCTGCAAGTTCACCGGCAATAATTCCTCTCATCCGCCCCACTGCGACCTTTGATCCAACCCAATACTGATAATAGGCCAACCATTCATCAGCCAAGGCCTTATTCAGTTTTTTAATCAACTCATCCACCTTGACGCCAACAATTTCTTTTCCTTTAGTTCCCATAATTTCCTATCCTCCTGTCTATTTAGTATTTTTAATCATTGACCATTTCATGGTGTGACATTATATCATACGCGTCATAGAAATAAATAAATAAATTACGCACCCCTCCGGCAGGCTGGTCCCTCAGTGCTGCCTTCATAGGGCAAGCAGTCATTCTTTTTTACGTATCGTGCGGATCACATCCATCGCGTCATCAACACGAACGACGACATCCTTCATAATATCATCGTATATCTCGAGCAGCTCCTGATCGCTCTTTCCCTGATAGATCCCG
>CAZBHY010000053.1:0-8979 GCA_964491705.1 uncultured Planctomycetales bacterium | reverse complement strand
TCATTCAAAGCATTAAGGAATATCTGAATCCAGAGATAATTGCCATTGTCGGGCTTGGGGATTCCAAACGAGAACCTCTTATCATCCTTGATTTTCTCCTTATCCACCCCATCGACATTGAACGGAGGATTGGCCATCACGAAATCAAACCTGCCAAGTGACTTGTGAATATCCTCATAATAAGCGTTGCCCTGTTTGATATCTCCGGACAAACCGTTGACAGCAAGGTTCATCTTGCAGAGCCTGATTGTCTCGGCAACTTTCTCTTGACCGTATATCGAAATCTCTGTGCTTGGATTCGCCTTATGTCGAGCGACAAACTTGGCACTCTGGGCAAACATACCGCCACTGCCTGCGGCAGGGTCATAAATCATGCCGTGGTATGGCTCAATGACCTCGACAATCAGCTTAACGAGTGATGTTGGCGTGAAGAATTCGCCGCCCCGCTGACCTTCTGCCATTGCGAACTTACCGAGGAAGTATTCATATATCTTCCCGAACATGTCCCCTTCGACATCCATCGGCATCCCTGAAAGCGACCTGATGAGGGCAACAAGAACATCATTTTCCAAACGGGTGTAGGTCTTGGGCAGGACGTCCCGGAGTTCTTCGTTCTCGGTCTCAATCTGCTTCATCGCTTCATTAACCGCCTTGCCGATATTCTCCCCCTCAGGAAGGCTTAGCAGATACGAGAAACGGCTTATATCTGGAAGGAACAGCACTCCTTTGGCCTGATAGTCCAGTTTTGAAACACCCCTGCGGCCTCCCTTTTGCTTCTTCTCGATTTCTTCCTGCGCCACTGTGAACTTGTGGTCAGCGTATCGCAAGAATATGAGCCCGAGGACAGGGACAGAATATTCGGACGACTTCAACTTTGAATTCGCCCTGAGTTGGTCTGCCGCCGCCCAGAGTTTCTTTTCGATATCGTTATGATTGCCTGCCATTATTTACCCCTTTTCTTGTCCAATTTCTTGAGTAGGCTCTCCAACTCGCTCTTTTTATAAAGCCGATAATGATTGATGGGATGCCTGCGGGCTTTGAGCTTCCCGCCTGCATCCCATCTGTGAAGGGTCATCACCGTGACCCCTAAAATCTCCGACGCCTGCTTTACTGTGATATAGCCTTTAAAATTTGTCATAGAAAAACCCTCTACAAGTTTCTACATATATTATTCCTGTTCGCTTGATTGGTCAATGGAAAATCTGAGGGACGGGAATAAACAAACGGTCGTTTATTTATTTCGGATTTGCCTGTGGGAGGGATTGCGATTTGTTGGGGGGAGGATTATTTATTACGCTTCGACCAACGACTGATATACCCCGACTTGCGCCTGCGCTTCTTGTCCTTGCTCCCGGCTGGCCGACCGAGCTTCTTGCCCTGCCTGACCGCACGAGCGAGTCCTGCGTTGGTTCGAGCGACAATCAGCTCTCGCTCGTATTCGGCGAACACCCCGAGCATCTGCCAAAACATCTTGCCTTCTGGCGTCTGGGTATTAATATTTTGGGTCAGCGATATGAACTCAACGCCCCGATTCCTAAACTCCTCGAACAAGTTCAAAAGATGCTTCAAGGAGCGCCCGATACGGTCGAGCTTATAGACGACCACGGCCTCGACCCTTTTCGCTCGCACAGCGGCCAACAGATGCTCAAATTGGGGCCTTTTCAAGTCCTTCCCTGACCATCCGTCATCCACGAACTCGCCTATGACCTCGTAACCCATCGTCCTGCAAAAATCCCTTAGGGGGATGAGCTGTGTTTCAACATTTTGGTCAGCTCCGCTGACCCGTGCATATAGTGCGACCTTCATACAATCACCTCCGTAATTTCCTCTTCCTCATCCTTGTGAAGAAACTTGGCCTTGTCCATTTCTGCTTGGAGTTGAGTAAAAATCTTCGTCCTCTGCTCTGGATTTTCAACCTCCTGAGTGATAATCACCGCCATCTGCCCGATGAAATCCTTGATTTCTTCAACCGCCGTTTCCAAATCAAAATCTGTTTCGGTTGTCTGCGCCACCCCTTTTCCTTTCGGAGCCTGTGGTCGGTCCACCCGATGGCCTGTCAGACCGAACCGATATAGAGCCGATAAAACCAAAAGACTCTCCTGTCTGAGTTGCGACAAGAGATTGCTTTTCCCCCGGATTATTTTGAGCTTCATCTTCAAAAGCCTGTCGTCCACCAAGTCACACAGCTTATCATTATGCAAAAGGTCAGGGCAATCGAGAATCCGCTTATACATAGCTCGATATTCTCGGTTTAACCGCCGGTAATGCTTCCAAAGCTCGATTCTTCGGTGGTCGCTTTGAACCAAGAGCGATACCATATATTCAAACAGCTTGCGATGGGTTCTAAAATCCCGCTTCAGTTCTTTGATATGCGACCGACGGAACCAAAGCAGATACCGATGAACCTGAGTTTTTGCTATCCCCATCGCCCTCGAAATCGAACGGATGCTCTGGTGTTGGGTGTAATACATAAAGACAATCTGGTTCACCCTTGCGTCTCGCCTATCCATCAACGGGATAGACTCTGCTTCAGTTTGATTCTCTGCGTTGTCCACATTTGTCCCCTGTTATGTCAGAAAATATGTTCAACGGCCCGAATTTCCGAACCCTTGAGTTGATTTTTAGGAAATCGAAGTCCTCCAAGTCAGGCGATACGTACTTCCGAGCAATGTATCTGTCGTTCTTCCATCTTTTCTGAGCATACGGCTGAACATCACATTGGCGGCCAAAAGAAATTTTACATTCCCGCAGAACCATTTCACAAAGGTCAGGGGATATTCCTCGAACGAAAGAGTGGATATGGACGCCTTTCCTTGAAATGTTGTTCTCAAATATCACGAGGCATCGGACATATCGCTCGTAGAACTTCTTGTAATCACGGTTGAGATATTTGAAGAAGTGTTTGTAGGCATCCATCGCCTCGGTCTTTTTCGTCACCTTCGGAAAAGTCATCGTTGTGTATAAATCGAAAGGCCCAAGTTTTTCAATCAGCTCGATGAAACCTTTAATCCGTCCGTACCTGCTTATCATATCCGAGCCTTGTTTTTATTAGGCATAGAACTCCCTTAAAGATAGCGGGATTCCCGATACCTTAGACCGCACAAATAACGAAGCCTCCTGCAGGAAGAAGCCATGCAGGAGGCTAGAAAAACCACACTTTCACCACACAAAAGCCCCAAAATCGACCTTTGCCGAGGTGACAATGTCTTGCAATATCTTGTTTTAACTTGTAATGATAATCTCGATTTATCGTCGAGAAATGGTGGGAAAAGCGGGAATCCTTTGGGGCATCATAAGATACCCCAAAAGAATTGGTGGAGGTGCCGGGAATCGAACCCGGGTCCCTATATTGTCCAGTATAAGCCTCTACACGCGTAGTACGTTTTTTAATCTCGATCACCCAACCCCAACGCACAGGGTTTTGATGACCCAGCTCCTGGAGTTTCGCATCACGCGCCGGAGCAGCACGATCAGCTATCCTGCTGATGTCCTTCTCTCAAGCCGCAGGCCTTCCTGAAAAAAGGGCTTAGCTTAATATTTTAAGCTAAGACTGGAGCGCCTTCGAAAATCGGGTTAACGATTTCGTTGGCCTTAGCGAGAATTGATTCGCCATTTGTGTTTTTGCTGGATGATTAATGAGGCCAACCAGCATCCTCAGCGTGCCACCTATACCAATTCAATACAAGTCGAAACCATTTCACCCCCTTAATTTCTGCAGAAAAGGAGTGGTTCCAAATTTGAAACCGATCGCCTCATGACAAGCAGGCTGGCATCGCGCTGCGAACCGCGCAATGCCTTCAAAGAACAATGTCACAAGTATACATCTTTTTCCGTGCTTTTCAAACTTTACCGTCTTGCCTTAATTGCCCGCTTCAATCCCCGCTCCACTGCGCGTTTCTTGATATCCTCCCTCTTATCATAAAGCTTTTTTCCGTGCCCAACCGCGATCTCAACCTTAAGCAATCCTCGCGCATTAAAATATATCTTCGTAGGAATCAGGGCCACGCCTTTTTCACGCGTGATCGCGTCGATCTTTTTAATTTCTTTTTTATGCAGCAGCAGCTTGCGCACACGATCCGGCTCATCCTTGAGAAAACTTGCTTCTTTATATGGATTGATGTGCAAATTATAGAGAAACGCCTCTCCGTCAGAGACATGCACATAGGCATCCTTAAAATTCACCACACCCGCACGAACAGATTTGACTTCGCCCCCATTCAGCGCGATGCCGCACTCCCATTTGTCTGACAGGAAAAAATTGTGATACGCCTTTTTATTTGTCGCCACCGGCTGTGTCATGCCGCAATTATAACACACGCCACTAAAAAATGTAATGTTTGCGCAGACTACAAAAAAATTTTTCGGATTTTTTAAAAAAAAGAGTATAATAATTTCTGTTTAGAAAGGCCGGAACAATGACACCATTGAAAATAATCAATGCATGTTTACTGATATCATTCATTTTGCAATTTTTATCCTCCGCCGCGCTCATGTTCCCTGTTCCCAGCGCATTAGCCCATTGGGCCTACAGCATCCATGCCGCCAATGGAAAAATTTTTCTATCCTTGGCGTTGTGTCATATCTACCTAAACCGTTATTGGATCATTAATCATCTTTTTAAAAAAGGAGTGTCCGCATGAAAAAAACATTGGCCGTTCGAATCCCTCTCTTCATCACAATATTCCTGTTTGCCTGCGCCGCTGTCGTATCCGCGCATCCACCTCAGGCCCTGCTCCTGTCGTTTGACCCAAAGACATCGGAAGTGACCGCGACCATCACTCACACCACGTCCAATCCTGACTGGCATTTTGTGCAAAAAATCGAATTTTTTGTCAATGACGTCCTGGCCCATGAACATGTCTTTTCAGGGCAAACATCCAGTCAAATAATATATTCTACACGCCTGCGCAACGTTCAAGCAGGTCAGGTTGTTTCTGCCAAGGCCTATTGCAATCGCAGCGGAATGAAAACCAGTCAAATGACTGTTTCTCAAACCTCTATAGCGACATCTCCAATAACGACTGTTCCGGAAAGTCGGGTTATGCAGCCGGAAACACCAACCGCTCCGGCAAAACCGGCGACAACTCGCCAGCCATATCGGCCGAGCAAATAATCGCAGCAAACATATTGCATGCGTATACTCTCAGAAACCCCGTACGAAAATCGTGCGGGGTTTCTTATTCTCATTTCAGGGTCCTCGATTCACATATTGACATCTTGGAATTGCTCGGTTAATATATCCCCATTGTTCCACACGTATTGCAAACCACATAATTTTCGCCGGGATGGTGAAATTGGTAGACACGCACGTTTCAGAGGCGTGTGGCCTTCGGCCATGTGGGTTCGACTCCCACTCCCGGCATTAAATATTTTGTGTATCACCAGCCTCAGATAAGAGTTCAACCATGCAAAAAAAAATCGTTATCATCGGCGCAGGACCCGGAGGATACGCAGCAGCACTGTACGCGGCAGACAAAGGCTTCTCGGTCACGGTGATTGACCAGGATAAAAAACTCGGCGGCGTTTGCCTTGCCCGGGGCTGCATCCCATCAAAAATACTTTTGCATATCGCGCATCTCATCTCTCAAGCGCGCAGCGCAAAAGATCTTGGCGTCTCGTTCACTGATCCAGAGATTGATCTTGAAAAAATTCTGGCGTTTAAGAACCGCATCACAACGACATTGAGCAACGGACTGGCGCAATTGATGAAACAGCGCAAGATCGACGTCATTCAGGGACGGGCCTCTTTTTTAACACCCGACACCATCGCTGTTTTTAGGCTGGATGGCGGCCATGATGAAATCCCATTTGAAAAAGCCATTATCGCCACAGGCTCTCTGCCCATGGGTCTGCCGTTTGCTCCTCCGTCAGAAAAAATCTGGGATTCTACATCCGCGCTGGAAATCCCGCGCATCCCTGAAAACCTTTTAGTCGTAGGAGGAGGATATATCGGCATGGAGTTGGCCACTGTTTATCACGCACTGGGATGCAAGATTACCATGGTAGAAATGACGCCATCCCTCTTGCCCGGCGCTGATCGCGACCTGACCGCGATTATCCATAAACACGCCAAGGCCCTGTTCACGGCTATTCACCTCAACACACGCATCACCGCGATCACAGAAAACGGTAACACATTGTCTGTTGACTTTGCCACGGCGGATGGAAAAACAACACGCGAAGAATTTTCTAACGTCCTCATCGCGATCGGAAGAAAAAATGTCTTTGATGGATTGGGCCTGGCCAACACAGGCGTTCAGCTGACCGATGATAAAAAATTCATCGTGGTCGATGCGCAGCGCCGAACCACTGATCCCAATATTTATGCGATCGGTGATATTTCTGGGCAACCGATGCTGGCGCACAAGGCGTCTGCCGAAGCCAAGGTCGCGGTTGAAGCGATCTCCGGTCAAAAAACCGAATTCTGTCCCAAGGCGATTCCGGCTGTTGTCTTTACTGACCCTGAACTCGCATGGTGCGGATTAACGCAGGCTGAGGCTGAAGAACAAGGCCTGGCGGTGCGTATTTCAAAATTCCCATGGGCCGCTTCCGGGCGCGCGCTGACCTTAAATCGGACAGACGGCCTGACAAAAATCATTGCTGACGCAACGACCAACCGCGTTCTGGGCGTCGCTATTGCCGGACCCGGAGCCGGGGAACTCATCGCTGAAGGGGTTTTAGCAGTCGAAATGGGCATGCGTGCCCAGGATATGGCTGTGTCCATTCATCCTCATCCGACATTGTCTGAAACATTGATGGAAGCAGCGGAAGGAATTTTTGGAAGCCCCACGCACATCTACCACAAACAATAAACAAAAGTTATACGCACCAATACTTGCTATTAATCTTTTGAATATCAAAATTTGAAGTTTTTATAAGCATCTGTTCCATACAGTTCAATATTGTTCCCATCTTGAACAAACCAAATAGCGCCATACCGTTCTGGATTAACATAGCCTCCACGATTCTTATTACGATAAGCAGCAATTGCATAATAATCGGGTTGATATGTCCGATACTGCATTTGATAATCAAAATTATCATCCATTGTAAAATTTTCCGCCGCATATGTCCGATATGGAGACACAACTGTCTCCAACCCTAACGCCGAGATGGATCCACAATTCGGATAATAGGCTCCGTTATTCATCAAATAACATCGTTCCATCGCGTTACGTATCGTAGCAATATTACGCAGAGCCTCAGCCACATATGCTTTTTCAACCACACTATACAAGCGTGGAAGCGCCAGGCTTACTAAAACACCGATAATAATGATCACAACAATTAACTCTAGAAGCGTGAAACCTTTTTTTCTCACCAATTCATCTCCCCCTTTTTATCAAAGACATCGCGTCTCCGACTATTAACCCGATCTTTTTAGCCATCCCGGCATTCAACTCCAAAACATACCGTGACAAAATATTGGGTCCGTACGACAGACAATCAACGCTGGTACATGGAGGGACATCATGCTCGATATGAACAATACGGTGATCCTTGTCCAACCAGATCATATCCAACGGGATCAAGGTGTCTTTCATCCAAAAGGAATAAACCCCGTCGCTGGGAAAGATAAACAACATCCCAGCATCATTGGCCATGGACTGGCGAAATTGCAAACCGCGGGTCTGTTTTTCTAGCGTGTCAGCGATTTCCACAGTAAAACAATGTGTTTGAAAACATACTTTCGGCGTGTGATCAGCGGAACAATTCATTCCGCACAAGCCCATACCCAGTGACAAAAGGCCAGAGATCATCATGCGTTTTGAATTTTTATCTTTCATCATTGTCCCCTCGCGACATCACGCGTCACCATCCATATGAACAGCGATCCTCATTCATCGTTTTCCTTGATCAATACCACACCTGAGCGCCTCAATACAAATCTTTTTCCTGCCCCGTTAAATTCAAATAACTCTCAAAATCCAAAACACCCGCAATCTCCCGCCGGACAACACCGATGCGCTCACTGGCATACGGATGTGTTCGGAAATACGCCAAACGGGATGGCGCCTTCTTTTGCTGTTCTACCTGTAATGTTTGAAGGACTGTGACAATTGCACTGGCATCATACCCAGCTGCTTTTAAATAGCGCACAGACAATTTATCAGCCTGAAACTCGTCTTGACGAGAAAAGGCCAAAAACACCGTCTGATATGCTGCCCCTGCTCCTTGCGCCAACGCCGGCTGCCCGGATGCGACAGCTCCCAATTGAAAGATCAGCGCCCCATAGGACGCTTGAAGCCGTTTCATCGCATGCCGTGCCGTAATATGCCCAACCTCATGCGCAATCACCGCGGCCAATTCATCATCCGTTGTCAATTTTTCCATCAACCCGCGGAATAAATACACATACCCGCCTGGTAAACTGACCGCGTTGATATCCTCTTCATCAATAATCCTCACGATGTACACCAACTCTTTACGGTCACACACATCAACAATACGCTTCAAGATCTCATTCAAGCGTTGGTTCTGATCATAATCTTTAAGGATCGGGTAATTGTTTTCCAACTGTTCCGCTACCGACGCACCAATCTGCTCTTCGCGTTCTGTGGTATAAAGATGCGTTTCCTGACGGCCTGTGGCGAGATTAAATTCAGAATGTGTGCAGGAGGAAATCAAAGGAATACCCAGACACAAAAATACCGCAGCAGTAACAACCGTTAACCTGTGATCATTGATCCTGTGCTGCCTTTTTTTTGTGTGATCACGTTTGAGTACCATAGTGCCTTTTTAAAATTCAATGCCGAACTCGCGCAACATCATCCGCAATTTTACCATTGGAAGCCCGATCACGTTCGTATAACATCCCTCGATACGATGAATAAAAGTCCCACCCCGGCCTTCAATATCAAATCCCCCGGCCTTATCCAACGGTGTGATATGCGCATGGTACCTATCCATTTCTGCGCGCGTCAACGGGCACATAAACACCTTTGTCTTTTCATATCCCACACGCGTCATCCCGCTGCC
>CAZBHY010000052.1:0-9029 GCA_964491705.1 uncultured Planctomycetales bacterium | reverse complement strand
TCACATCGTCCACCCGGGCCACCAAGTCAGCGATCTCTTGATTTAAACGCTGTTCATCCCGCTGCAACGATGTATTTTTACTCAATTGCTGCGCCAAGGCGCCCCGGATTTGATTGACCTCATCCAACAAAAGTCGTTTTTTTGCATCCGCATCACGCTGCTGTTCGGTCACCAACAAAGTGGTATGCTCTTCCGTACCTTTGGCCTGTGTCAGCCGTGCATAATCATCCATCGTCTTTTGGAAATCAAACAACATCTGATTTTCTTCCTGCAAAAGAGCGCGATACCGCTGAAACTCCTGTTCGTCTTTCACATAACGCTGATGAAAATCCTGCTGCGCCGCCTTGATATCCTGAATCACAATGGTCAGCTGTTTGAAATATTCCCTCTGACGGGAATTGTCCTCTTCCAGAGATGCCTGCCGATTCCACCCCTCCTGCCGCAACCGCTGTGCCTCCCGACCCAATAGCGCGGTACGCGCCTGTTCTTCTTTGAGCCGAAGCTGTTCGTCAGACACCTGCCGCTGCAGACGCGCATTCTCCCGCAACGCGGTATCCTTCGCGCGCAAATGGCCAGCGATCGCCAATTCCGCAGCATTGATCTTATTTTGCTGTTCCGCAACCCGCATCTGCGATTCCTTGAGCATCTCTAAAAACCTTAACTTTTCATCTGCGAAAAAATTCAGCAGCTGACTGGTCGCTGGTCCTGTCACGGAACCCTTGAGCTCCTTTAAATCAAACATTGTCTCATTGACATCCTGTTCCAGAAGATCCCTCTCCAAACGGCTGGTCTCCATACGCTTTTTTAAAAGATCCCGTTCAAAATCCAATTGGCGCTTGCGCTCTAAAAGATGATTGAGCTGTTTTTCCTCCAGCTTCAGCTCTGCTGCGTCGCGTCGCACTGCATTACGGATATCCACCGCCGCTCCTTTTAACTCAAGGACAGCATCATCCATCGTGCGCATTTCTTCTCTTAAAAAAAGAACCCGATTCCTGATCGAGGTGTTCAGTGCCGACAGCCGACGATTTTCTTCTACTGCAGCATCCATCTTTAAACGCAAGGCATCCAGACTGTACTCCAAAAACTCATCTGTCGAAAGAGACTGCCGCGTCTGCGCTGATGCGATACACGCACACAGCGCCAACACCATTCCGGCGATGACCATATAGCGTAATTGTATGCTGCCCGATTTCATAAACACTATCCTGCCAATTGTGAAATCTGCATGATCGGCAAGAACAACGCGATCACGATAAACCCAATGACAATCCCCAGCACCCCGATGATCAGCGGCTCAATAATACTGGTCAGGCCAGCCACCGCCGCGTCAACCTGATCTTCATAAAATTCAGCGATCTTGCTGAGCATCTTTTCCAGCTGACCGGACTTCTCTCCGATCGAAATCATGCGCGTCACCATCGGGGGAAACACCCCGCTTTTGGTCAGTGGCACAGCAATCGCCTCCCCTTCTTTTACGCTGGCCTGGACATCAGTCATCACATTCTCGACAACAGCATTGCCGCTGCTCTCGCCAACGATATCCAAGGATTCCAAAATCGGAACTCCGGACTGCAAAAGAATCGCCAATGTCCGACTGAAACGGCTGATCGCGACCTTGCGCAGTAACGGGCCGAAAATCGGCATTTTTAAAGAAAACCGGTCAATCGCCATCCGTCCCGGTTGAGTCTTATACCAGCGCCTCAAAGCAAAAACACCCAGGATCAAGGCGCCGATAAAAAGAACAATATTATCTTTAAGAAAATTACTCATGTCGATGAGCATTTGTGTCATCGCAGGAAGCTTCTCCCCGAATGACTCATAAATACTGGCAAAGGAAGGGACAACCTTAACCAAAAGGACTGTGGTGATCACCATCGCCATCAAGACAACCACCGTCGGATATGTCAGCGCAGATTTGACCTGACGGCGCAGACGCAGGCTTTTTTCCATATAACCAGCAAGGCGTTCCAGGATCGTGTTTAAAATCCCGCCAGTCTCGCCAACGCGAATCATGTTCACAAACAGATGATCAAAGACCCTGGGATGTTTCGAAAATGCCGCGGATAAACTGTTGCCCTGCTGAATTTCTTCGCGCATAGAGGCGATGACTTTTTTAAAATTCGGGCTGTCCATCTGCTCTTCGAGGGCCTCAAGGGCCTGCAAGATCGGAATCCCGGCCTCAATCATCGTCGCGAGTTGACGGGCAAAAATGACGATATCTTCCTGTTTAACCTTATTCCCGCCGGAACGAGATTTTCTTTTCTGGGCTGATTCGTTGACTTCGCTGATGGACATGACCATCAAGCCGCGTTCGCGCAGTTGATGCACCACGCCCTGCTCATTTTCCGCCGTGATCGTTCCGCTG
The DNA here is from genome assembly GCA_964491705.1 of uncultured Planctomycetales bacterium. Lineage (GTDB taxonomy): Bacteria > Omnitrophota > Gorgyraeia > Zapsychrales > JANLHA01 > JAKLFA01. The sequence goes on along the minus strand of CAZBHY010000052.1, from coordinate 6,664 downwards.
ACGCTGCGCGCGTTCTGATCTTTTGCGCTATATTCAAAAATCGGCACGCCATTCTCCTTAGCTAATCACTACCCTTGTATTTTATCATCAGAAAAACAAGAAAAAAATCTTTTCTGACTTTTTTATCAATCATCTGCCGTCACACGGTAGACCTCTTCTAATGTCGTCTCACCGGCAATACATTTTTCCAGAATATCTTCCCAGAGGGTCAGCATTCCCTGTTTCTCACAGGCGTATTTCTTGATTGCATCGGACGTCTCCCCTTTAAGCAGCATCTCACGGACCATATCGTCCACCTCAAGAATTTCCGTCACCCCCAGGCGGCCACGATAACCAGTATTGCGGCAGGCCTCACAGCCGCGCCCATGAAAAAACCGCGTGCCTTTTCCGATTTTGTGATAACCTAAGCGACTGATCACCTCCGGTGGAATTTTGACTTCTTCTTTACAATGGGTGCAGATCTTCCGGCACAAACGTTGCGCCACAATCATCACCAGACTAGAGGCCACCAAAAACGGTTCAACGCCCATATCCACCAGGCGCGTCAATGCGCCTGCCGCATCATTGGTATGCAATGTCGATAACACCAGCTGCCCCGTCAACGCCGCCTTGACCGCGATATCCGCCGTCTCGAAATCCCGGATCTCCCCGATCATTACCACATCCGGGCTCTGACGCAAAATGGACCGCAATGCAGAGGCAAAGGTCAATCCGATATCCGAACGCACCTCAATCTGCGCCAAACCTTCCACCAGATACTCCACCGGCTCCTCCGCCGTAATGATATGCCGTTCCATCGTATTCAATTCAGTCAGTGCAGAGTACAATGTCGTTGATTTGCCGCTGCCCGTCGGTCCCGTAACTAACAGCATGCCAAACGGCTTATACATGCCTCGCGTGATCATCTCTGCAGAGCGCGGAGAAAACCCCAGTCCGTCTAATCCGATGCTCAAATTTTTCTTGTCCAGAACCCGCAAGACAACTTTTTGTCCAAATGTTGTCGGCAGCAACGAGACGCGGAAATCCACCTCAGTATCCTGAAACCGCATTTTAAAACGACCGTCTTGCGGAACGCGCGTCGCAGTGATATCCAGCCGGGACATAATCTTGATACGCACAATCACGGGATTCTGATTCTGTTTCGGAACATTCATCACATCCTGGAGAATCCCATCGATACGGTAGCGAACCCGCACGCCATCGGACATAGGTTCAATATGAATATCCGATGCGCGCTGTTTCAAGGCCTCTTTAATGATCAGATTCACCATGCGGATCACTGGCGCCTGCGCACTCTCATCCGCTCCAAGATCCTCATGCTCTTTAAAATCATTCTCGGAAACGATCTCGAAATCCGCGATAGATAGATTTCTGGTCATATTCTTGACACTGCTCTCCAAGGGATCGCCGTAATATTCATCAATCGCGCTGAGAATATCCGTCTCCGTACCCATCACAACATCAATATCTTGGCCCGTAATGCTCTTCAGATCATCCACTGCAAAAACATTCAGCGGATCCGCAATGACCACCGTCAGCGTATTCTTTAATTGAGACAGCGGAATGATCTTATACTGACGGGCCACGCGCTCTGGCACCAACGCCTTGAGATTCGAGTGAATTTTATACTTTTTTAAATTGATAAACGGAATGCGCAATTCTTTAACCAGAGACACCAAGACATCCTCTTCTTTGATCAGTCCCTGCGCGATGAGGGCACGGTCCAGACTCATCCCTTTCGTTTTCTGCAGATCCTGCGCATCTTTCAATGCCTGTTCTGGAATCTGAAACGAATCGATCAGCGTATCAAGAATTTTTTGCTTTAATGTTTTTGCCATATTTCATCCCGCGCCACTGAATACGTTCTCTATGCCCAATCATGCACAACCGGCGGTTCAGACCGCCATTGACGGCTCACTCCTCATCCGGAGCGGTGACGCGCAATACCTCTTCCAAAGACGTGAATCCATCGATCGCTTTTTTTAATGCATCCTCCCGCATCGTGACCATGCCTTCGTCCCGTCCAACGCGTTTAATTTTCAACTCGTTGCCGCCTTTTAAAATCTCCTCTTTCACTTTGGTCGTGAGAATCAGCAGCTCACAAATCACAATGCGTCCGGAATATCCGCTGCCCAGGCACTGATCGCACCCCTTGCCTTTAAACAGCACCGCCTTCTTCCCTTTGAGCATGCGGTCGAGTCCCACCCGACGGGAAACCTCCGAAGGCACATCATACGGCTCTTTACAGCGCTGGCACAATCTCCGGACCAGCCTCTGCCCGCTGATCGCAATAACAGACGAACATAATAAAAACGGCTCAACACCCATATTCATCATCCGGATGACAGATCCAGCGGCGGTGGTCGTGTGTAAGCTGCTCAAAACCAAATGCCCTGTCAAAGCAGCCTTGACCGCGATATCCAATGTTTCGGAATCCCGGATTTCCCCAATCATAATGATGTCCGGATCCTGCCGCAAAATCGACCGCAAGGCCGCTGAAAATGTCAGGCCGACATTGGGGCGAACATTGACCTGATTCATGCCTTTCATCTGATACTCCACCGGATCTTCAACCGTAATAATATTTTTTTCCGGAGAATCCACAAACTTTAAAACCGAATACAACGTCGTAGTTTTCCCGCTGCCGGTCGGCCCGCAGGCTAAAATCATCCCATGCGGTCTTTGCGAGGATGTCCTCAGCCGACTCAAGGTGTCTTCTTCAAAACCCAGCTTGGTCAAATCCAGCATATTGGCACTTTTATCCAAAACACGCAGCACAACCTTTTCCCCAAAGGCGGTGGGAAGAACGCTGACCCGGAAATCCACCTCTTTGCCATTTGCCGTGACCGTCTTAAAACGTCCGTCCTGAGGCAACCGATGCTCGGAAATATCTAGATTAGAAATGACCTTAATGCGGGACACGATCGGCAGATGCAAGGCCTTGGCCATCTGATCAATCTCCCGCAGCACCCCATCAACACGATAACGAATGCGCACCGATGCCTCTAATGGCTCAATAAACACATCGCTGGCCTTAGCCTGAATGGCCTGCTGAATCACCGCGTCGGTCAGCTTGATCATCGGGGCATCCTGATTAATATCCTCCGATGTAAAACTTTCCTCCTCATCACTCCCAGACCGCACCAGCTCCACATCCTCCGCATCCTGGATGTCCTGAATAATATTTTTCAGCGTCTCCTGAGAATTCTCCGTATAATATTTTTCAATGGTCTGCTGTATCTGCGGGGCCCGGCCGATAATCGGAACAATCGTCATTCCGGTGATCTCTTGAATATTATCAATAACGAAAATATTCAACGGGTCAGCCATGGCCAGGGTGAGGTTTCCGCCAATTCGGGAAACCGGCATGATCTGATTTTTTTCAGCGACACTCTTCGAAATAATTTTAACCACATCCGGATCAATCTTGAGACGGGAAATATCGATCGGAGGAATCCCCAGACCCTTGCTCAACACGTGGGTGAGGTCATCCTCATTGACCAACTTCATTTTGACGAGGATCTTGCTCAGCTGCCCTCCCGACTTGGCCTGTTCGGCCAGCGCGGCATCAAGGTCTGGCTGAGTAATAATCTGATCATGAATCAAGATTTGCTGCAATCTGTCTTTTAACGAAATCATGACCTAAGAAGCCCCATAATATTTATCAATAGCCTGCTTGATATCTGTTGCGGTGCTGACAAATGTCTGGGCGGTACACCCTGTAATTAATTCAATATCCTCCAGGGCATTCATGTTCAAAGGATCAGCCATAGCCACGGTCAGGCTCTTGCCGATCTTGTCGATCGGAACCAAACAGAATTTCCGACAGACATCCTGCGGGACCGTCTGAATAACCTCCTGATCGATTTCATAATTGGCTAACGGCAGATAAGGAAACCCATACTGACAGGTCAACGCCTGCGCGATGTCTTCTTCGGTCGCGAATTTCATTTGAACCAGGACTTCCCCAAACAGCCCGCCATGCTCTTTCTGATAGGCCATGGCCATCAGGATCTGCTCCCGGTCAATACTGCCCCGCTCAACAAGCAGCTCGCCTAAATGTTTATTTGTTAATCGCTTGAGGTCTCTCATGGTGTGTTATTTTACTATAGAATGTACCAATCGACAATCATAACAAAAATAATTATTAATATTTATATTAAAATACCGTCCGCTTCTTGCTCAGATTCTACAAAAACCCAAATATTGATCATAAATGACGTCCGGCCAAAACTCATCAATGGCAACGTCAAACCAACCACCGGAAATAATCCCAAAACCATACCGATATTGATCACAACCTGCAGTGTTAATATCGTAACAATCCCCATGGCAATCTGCATGCCGAATTTATCTTTGACCCGCTCAGCGATTTTTAAGCCGCACAGAATCAAGATCAAATAACATGTCAGGACAAACAGCGTCCCCATCAGCCCCCATTCTTCTCCGATCACCGAAAAAATAAAATCCGTATGCCGCTCGGGAAGAAAGTTCAGCTGATTCTGCGTTCCGGACAGCCATCCCTTGCCAAAAAATTTCCCAGAACCGATCGCAATACGCGACTGAATAATCGTATATCCTGCGCCCAACGGATCAATGTTCGGATTTAAAAAAACCAGCAACCGGTCCTTTTGATACGGCTTTAAAAAATGCCATGCGAAGGGAACTACCGCCAAACACGCGCTGATAAATCCAAAAATATATTTATACTCCAGCCCACTGGCAAAAAGCATGACCATAAAAATTCCCATGAACAAAAGAGATGTTCCTAAATCCGGCTGCTTAAAAATTAAAAACATCGGAACAACCGTCATAAACAACGGCAAAAACAGATCCCTCCAAAGACCACCATAAAAACCCTGATCAAACGAAACCGTCGGCCGCTGATCAGCAAAATATCGCGCCAAGGCCAAAATCAGGGCGAACTTGGCCAATTCAGACGGCTGAAAACTGATGCCTGCGATGGAAAACCACCGTGTCGCGCCCAAGGCGTGGCGGCCAGCCACCAGCACCAAAACCAAAAGGACAATGGACATCCCATGCAAAATATATGATAGATCATAAAAATTTCGATAATCCACGCAACTCAATAAAAACATAATCGTAAATCCGACTGCGGCAAAAAGCAGCTGATCATAAAACACCTCATTCGAAATGCGGATATTCTGATATGACGCGCTGTAAAGGGCCATCAATCCAACACCAACAATCACCAATGTGCACAACCAAATGATGCCTGCTAAATTCCGGTTCATATCCTGCTCCGCTAAATAATGTTTTCTTTCCTGAGCTGCTCTAAGATATCCTTGGTCATCCGGACCACGTTGGAACTTGACCCGCCATACTCCAAAAGGATGCAAAACGCAATCCGCCGACTCCCTTGCAAATTGTACCCAGCGAACCACGCATGAGAATCTTTTCCAGGAACCGATTGCGCGGTTCCTGTTTTTCCATAGATCTCAAACCCATTCATATTTAACGCACGAGCCGTTCCCGTAGAAGAGGCCACAACATCTCTGAGGCCTGTCTGGACAATATCCATGACATCCTTGCGCAAGGCCAACATCTTCCCCGTCGATGCAATGACCATCTGCTCATCTGCAATGGCCTTCAGCAGCCGCGGATCAATGACCCTGCCGTTGAGGGCCACCGCAGCCATCAAGCGGGCAATCTGAAGAGGCGTCGTCAAAAGATCGCCTTGACCAATCGAAAAGTTCACCGTGTCCCCTTTATTCCAACCACTCTGACGCCCGCGGCGTTTTCTGGAATGCGGAACAAACCCCTCCTCTTCCAACGGCAAATCAATGTGCGTCACATTGCCCAGCCCAAACATCGCTGCATAACGATGCATCTGGTCCGGTCCCAACAACAAACCCACATGATAAAAAAAGACATTACAGGAATGCTCCAACGCCTGAACAATATTTTGATCGCCATGTGCATGCGTACAGCGAAACAGCCTCTTGCCGAGATTGAAATGCCCCGGGCAAAAAAACGTTGTGTACGGATGAATTGCTTGTTCCATCAAACTTGCCACCGATAACACAATTTTAAAAATCGAACCAGGTGGATACTGGCCGCGCACAGCGCGATTGAGCATCGGCGCCAACGGATCAACAAAAAAACGCGCGCGTTCACGTGACCGCGCAGCATCATTAAAAACATTGGGATCAAATGCCGGAGAGCTGATCATGCATAACACATCTCCAGAATCCAGATCCATCACCACAGCGGCACCCGGTTGCCCGCCCATCGCACTGGAAACAATCTCCTGCATCCGGATATCAATGGTCAGCTGGATATCTCGTCCGCGTTCCGGCTGGCGAATCCCCAAAAGTTGAACCTGCCTCCCCCGGCTGTCCACTTCAATCTGCAATCCGCCTTCTTTGCCCATCAGATAACGATCATAATATTCTTCGATGCCTGAATAACCAACGATACTCTGCTGTGTATACCCATACTGTTTGAGCCGTTTTATTTTTTCGCTATCGATTTTTCCAATATACCCAAGCACATGCGCCGCTGCTGGGCCGAATGGATACCACCGTTGAAAAGTTTCCTGAATGTGCAAACCGGGAAACTGAAACCGGTTCTCCTCCAAAATCATGGCGGTGCGCTGATCAACATCTTCCGCAATGATCACCGGAGTAAACGGCGTCTGACG
>CAZBHY010000051.1:0-9160 GCA_964491705.1 uncultured Planctomycetales bacterium | reverse complement strand
TTAATGTAACGATCCAAGATAATATCAAAAACTTCGAGTATTTTTTTATTTTTAAAAAGTGAGATTACTGACTTATAAGAACTCAAACGAGACCCCTTTATATTATTATTATTTTTGAAAAGAGTGTTGATTCTATCACACTTAAAAAACAGCGTCAACTACCTCAAAAACCTGTTGGGGTGTCACGCGATACAAGAAACTATGATCTTCCACCTCCCCTTTGGCAAAGGAAAATGTCCGCTCAAGGGGCGGGGCAACATAATAAGAATTTTTACCCAATGGACGCCAACGCTCTGGGTTAATTCCAGGCTGATTGCGTGTGAAAATCGATACGACCGGTGTTCCAAAGGCTGCCGCGATATGCACCGGCCCTGAATCATTAGAAATCAGTAAACTACACTGTTTCAGCAATGCCGCCGTATGAGCCAATGACAGATGTCCGGTCAAATCACAGATATCCAATGCCTGTCCAGTCAGGCGCCGCAAGTCATCCACCAAATCGCGATGTTCCGCAGTTCCAATAACAACAAAACATACTGGCCAGCGGCTGCTCATCAATGTTATCAAATCCGCGAAATATTGAACCGGCCAGCGTTTGGTCGGACAGCTGGCCCCTAAGTGCAGAACAACACAACGTGAGCCAGGATGGGCGCTGACCATTTTCTGAAAAAAATCTTCGACCCAACGCACCGCCTCTGTGTGTAACGGAAGAAACAATTGCACGTCTTGTCCGTCATCGATGCCCAACGTCTTCAATAATTTCAAACAATAGTGCACCTCGTGCCGCAACCCATCCGGCCTTTCATCCTTGATCTGATCCGTCAACAAGAACCCGAATTTGTTATTTTTATAACCGATGCGCCGCGGAATACGGGAAAGAAAACACAATAAATTCGTTCGTTTTTTTGTATGAAAATTAATAACCGCGTCAAATTTTTTGGCACGAACATCGCTGACCAACCGCCAAAAACCCAACCAGCCTTTATGCCGCTCATTCCGGTCATCAATCATGATACCATCCAAATCCGGATGGCCATCAACCAGATCCACCGTCAAGGGAGCAACGAGAAGAAAAATCTTGGCCTGCGGGAAATGCCGACGCAATGCGTGAATAGCCGGGATCGTCAAAACAACATCCCCAATCCGATCTGTCCGAATCACCAATAGCCGTTGAATCCCCTCAGCCGCATTCATCCTTAAAACCTCGTATTCAATAAACGTTGAACCATCGCGCATACCTCATCCGGATGAATCGCCCCCATACATGTATGCTCAGCGTCCTGCGGATTGCTTGACAGGCACCCCAGACAATCCTTATTCTGACGAATAAACCCAGACCAATCTCCCCATGGACCAGAACCCGAAGGATCAGTTGGACCAAATAAGGCGACCGTCGGCACACCCAAATAACTGGCCAAATGCATAATCGAGCTGTCATTCACAATAACAATGGCGGAATGCGATAATAAGACCCCTGTTTCCGAAAAAGATGTTTGACCACTTAAATCAATGGCCGAAATCCGCATCCGAACCATAATGCGCGAAATGATACTGGCATCATTTTCGTCACCGATAAAAATAATCTTCAACCCGTGCTCCTGGGCCAATCGATCAGCAACCTGCGCAAATCCTTGTTCGGTCCAGCGTTTGCGCGGATCCGCAGCCCCCGGCGCCAAAATAGCGATCTTATCATCCAGGCTGACCCGCCCAGACAGTTTCTGACGCAGAGACACCTGATCCTGTTCCGATGGAAAAAATGCGAAATGTTCACGCGACAAAGCCGCCGGATGAACGGCATACAACACTCTCAAGTGCTGATCCCGCATATGTTCGTTGGGTAACCGCTGCCTCATCAAGGGCGTACGATACCGCGGCATTAAAAACAATGGAAAAAATGTATGCCTCAAATCGACAATGAAATCAAAGCGCTGCTTACGCAGCTCTGCCGCCCACCGGATTTTATTTTTAAACGGCATGTGTTTATCATAAATATACAAATGATCAATTCTCGGATTATCAATCAACAGTGACTTTCCCTTGGGCCCGACCATAATGGATAAATCTGCCTGATCAAAATCCCGACGAAGAATATCGATCACCGGAAAACTTAAAATAATATCCCCTAAATTCGACAAAGAAATAACGAGAATTTTTTTAACCCGTGTTTTATCGATGGCCATCTGTCACCTCTTCTCGCCACGGTGTGTGCCGTGCGTCTGTTGCCATTTCATATAGAACGTCCCTGCCTCACGCAGCACATCATCCACCACAACCTGCCTCATACATTGGTTGTCTGGACAATCCAGCCGGTAGCATGCCGTGATGTTGCAAGGCAGCTCTTTCTGTAACACCACCGAACATCCGCGACCTCGCGGACCCGTCACTTCAGGACGGGTCGGGCCAAAAATTGCGATCGTATCCGTTCCCACGCTGGAGGCAATATGCAACGGGCCGGAATCAGACGAAATCACCAAATCCGCCCGCTCCATCAATGCAAATAATGTTGGTAGTTGTGTTTTTCCGGCAAGCACGATTGCATCCGATCTAGATTGATCGCGGATGTCATTCACCAATGGGATATCCTTCTCCGCTCCAGTCAACACAACTTTGGCCCGCATCTGCCGGGTCAAATGCTCCACCAACAAGGCAAAATTTTCTTTTGGCCATCGTTTCAGGTCCCAATTCCCTCCGGCATTGACAATCACCAAAAAATCCGTTTCGCCCACGCCCTTGAGCGCCAGATAACTGCGGATCTGAATGCGGTCATCCTGCCGGGGAACAACTTCCACGGTTCGATCGCTCACAGGAACACCATAGGACTCAATCACACGCAAATAGTAATCAGACCGATGGCATCCCGGATCGGGAACATCCACGGTGTGAGTGAGCAACCGGCCTAAATCTTTCAGATCGTATCCGACCCTGATTTTCACACCAGCCAAATATACCAAAAATGCGCGGGTCCATGACCGATGCAAAAGAAATGCCGCATCAAAATGAAAGCGCCGAAGATGACGAATCATCATCCATTTCCGCCAAAGCCATTTATCTGCACCCTGATCATCATAAATAATCACGTCATCAACATATGGACAACACTGCAGCACCGGAACGACCCGTGGCACTGCCATACAACAAATTTTGGCATCCGGATAATGATGACGCAACGCGCGAAAGACCGGTGTTGAAAAAACAACATCACCAATCCAGTTGACATTGACCACCAGAATATTTTTCATCGTTTCCTTCCTTCCGATACTCCGGGATATGCAATGCGCGGCAACGGCGCATTAAGGCTTCATCACTTTTTGATAAACGTTTAAAATTTTTTCCGCCATCTGATCCGATCCATATTCCCGCTCGGCCTTTGCTCTGGCCTGTACCCCCAACATCCGCGCCAAGGATTCATCCGTTAGAATACGGATGATCGCGCACGCCAATTCGTGTGAGGATCGCGGTTCAACCAACAGCCCGGTGGATTCATGGTCAATCAACGATGGTATTCCACCGACCCGAGAGGCGATGACCGGCAATCCATACGCCTGCGCCTCCATCACCGACAGCCCCAATCCTTCTTGCAATGACGGCAAGACAAAACAATCAAACATCGTAAAAAGATCATGAACCTGATGATGATCAGCATAAAACACAACGTGATCGCGCAATCCTAAACGCGCAACCTGCGCGTTCAAGCGCTGGTACTCCCGACCCTGACCGACAATCAACAACTTCGCATTCGCAATACGCGCACAGATCTGCGTCATTGCATCAATGAGAATCGCATGCCCTTTGACATCAGAAAGCCGCGCGACAATGCCGATCAGTTTATGGCCAGCGCATCCGGCTGCCTGCTGCTGCTGCATCCGTTGTTCATCGGTCAACGGGGAAACCCTCCTCAAATCAATCCCATTGCGGATAACCACGACATCCTGCACTCTCCTGTGAAAATCCCGGATCAAATGGTTCGCAACCGGCTGGCTCACCGCAATTGTCTTGAGGCCCCAGCATGGCCATATTCGACGAAACCACCGTGGCCGGAAAAATCCATGGCACGTCACCACATAAGGAACAGCGGTCAGCCAAGACACCCAGCAGGCCAACGTCTGCGTCACACGTGTATGCGCGTGCAACACATGGATATCCGCGGATTGGACTAAGCGCCTCACCTTTGGAATCGCCCAACAAATCTTCCAGGATAATGCCGACTTTGTTTGGATCGGAAGGGTCACATGAATGGCCCCAGTCTTTTCCAGACGCGTAACCATATCCCCACCCGACGATATCACATAAACACGATGCCCTCGCTGAATGCATTCTTGGGCAAGCGTCAGAATATAACTCGTAATACCGCCCGCATTAAAATGTGTTGTTAGAAATAAAATATTCATGCACGCCTTCGTAAAAATCAGCTCATCATTGCATCAATGCCCTGCAAGACCTCATCGACCCCGATATCTTTCATACACGCCTGACTCAACGTCTTACAAAACGTCCCATTATAACAGGGACGGCAGCTCAGCTGTTTCTGAATCACAACGCTGCGCTGATTGGGCGGGAGATGCCGCTGAGCATCCGTCGGCCCAAACAACGCGACCAACGGGGTGCCGACCGCAGCTGCAATGTGCATCGGCGATGAGTCTGGTGTCACATAAACCTGACACCGCTTGATCACCGCGGCCAGTTCCAAAATGCTCGTCTTGCCGCATAAATTTGCCGGTTTGGCCTTGGTCAGCGTCAACAATCGATCAGCAACCGGCTTATCCTCTGCCGACCCAGTAATGATCACACGGATATTGCGCGCCCCTAAAATATCACACAATGCAGCGATGCGCTCAATCGGCCAATTCTTTGTCCGCCACCGCGGCGAGGCACTGACATGAATGCCCACCGCTCGCATTCCAGGGCTAATCCACTCCGATGCTAATATCTTTTCAACAGTTGCCTCATCTTGAGCCGACGGATAAACCTCCAGCATCGCCTGCGGATCATAATCAATGCCTAACAAGCGCAAGACTTGAAATTGGTGCTCCACCGGAGACAGATGGCCAACGGCAGAATCTACGACATAATCCGTAAGCAAAAATCCCAATTTATGATTTCTATAACCATACGTGTGCTGTGCAAAACACAACCAGACCAACAAATGGCTGATGCGATTATTCTGAAAATCGATGACCATATCGAAATGATATGAACGCAGTTTTTTAGAAAATAATACCGCCCCCAGAAAACCGCGATCCCGGCCCTTCAAATCAATCACCACCAACTCATCAATGTGCGGGCAATGCTGAAGGACCTCTTTGCAGCCCTGATCTACCAAGCAACAAATTCTGGCCTTTGGATACCGAGTACGAATGGCGCGCAGCGATGCCGTCGATAACACAACATCACCAATGGCCGTCATCTTCACAACAAGAATGTTAATCTGCTCCATTAATTCTTCATAGACACGAAGTGTCTGACTGGCCATGCGCTCTAACGTGAAATGCTCTTCCAACCGTTGGCGCGCCGCTACGGCGAGGTCTCGCGCCATTTTGTTATCATTCAATATCCGTATCACCGCGCTAGCCATACCATCAATGTCTTTTGGCAAAACCAACAGCCCTGTTTTTTCCTCCTCAATCACCTCAATAATGCCACCGACCTTGGTCGCGACTACCGGAGTCCCCACGGCCTGCGCCTCAATAATCACCCGGCCAAACGCTTCCGGCTCGATCGATGACATCACCACCACATCACTGGACGCCATAATCTGCGGGATATCTTTACGCTGCCCTAAAAATTCGACATGGTCCATCAACCCCAGGTGGCGCGTCAAGACCTCCAGCTCCTTGCGGTAATATTCTTTCTTCTTTGGTGCATCACCGACAATACGAATCTTGACATAGGGAACCGATCGCACCACTTTGGCCATCGCTTTTAAAAAATAAGAATGCCCTTTGAGCGGCGTCAACCGTCCCACAATAGTCACCACCCGATCCTGTTGTCCCGTCCCACGATCCCGCGGAATATTGAACCGATCAAGATCGACACTGCGCGCAATACACCGAATATTTTCCGGTGGAAAATGAAAATGATCGATCATGTGCCGGCCGATCACCTGGCTGGGAACAATCACCAACTTGGCAAACGTCATCACCCGTGAAAAAATCTGAACAGAATAATGCCCATGACACGTTGTAATAAACTGCGCGGGAGTCCGCCGACATGCAAAAAAAGCGATCCAGGCGGGAACCCGTGAACGCGCGTGAACAATATCAATTTTTTCCTGCAAGATAATATTCCGTAATTTTTTGACACAGGACATCATGGTCCAGAGATTTTTCTGATGAACCGGAAGGCGATAATGTTTGACGCCATGCCGCTCGAGGTCAGCAACTAAATCCCCTCCATGCGAGACAACAATAGAATAATAGCCATGATTGAATAAATACTTCGCGAAATCAACTGTTCCTGTTTCAACGCCGCCGATATTTAACTCGGGCAGAATCTGTAAAATACGCATTTTTTTTGTCATAAACACCCCAATACACAACTGAAAAACCTTTATTCCATGATCTTAAAAATAGACACCACATCCCGTCATAAAAATACCTCTACCCATTGGACGAAACCATACCATGCTCACGCAGAACACAAACTCATAATACACACGTGCGCATGCCCCGACGGATTGTTTCCATATCATCCAATGTGCGCGTGGTAATTTTGTTTTTCGCCAAGTTGAAAATCGCCTGCCCGACCAAAGCCGGATCCGATGACAAAATATACCCGTCCTGGTTCATTTGGCTGACAAAACGATTGTGCTTATGATCATCCACTGCGCCTGCGCGGCGATTCACCGAAAAGACAACTGTTTTTTTTCCTGATGATGCTGCCTCAGAAACCATCGAAATACTATCACCGGAAACCACTAAGACATCCGATAGCGCCAATATCCCCCCCACCGCCTCGCCCATATTATTCCGATTGGCAATAATCAACAGCTGAGACCGGGCATATTTCTTAAATTCGCGCATCACAAGATTCTCAACCTTCTCTGATGTCCGACGGGATGTTGTGATCATGATGTCGGCGTCCAGCTGCTCTGCCGCCTCCTTAATTTGATTGCACAAAATCCGGACCACCGATTCATCAAGGATATAACTTTTTGTGTCCCCTCCCAGCAAAACGCCGATCATAAATTTATTGCGCAGTTTCAAATGGGAATACCGCTGCATCAGCACTGAGGCATGTTCTTTCAGATAGCGGTCATCAATCAAATTCGGCGCGCCTTTTGTCACAATCAATCCCCGGCGAACCGGAGCATTGGGCCGCATATCATGCTGCGGAGCAATCACGGCATGAAAACGCGATAATGGAATAACGCTCGGCCGCAGCAATGTTACCGCCTTCGCCTGATGCTCCCGTGCAATCAAATAATTCACTGGGCCGCACACCGATCCGGCAGAAACCACCACATCCGCTTTCCTGCGGCTCAACTTTTCAAACGTTTGCTCAGATACGCCTGCCCTCAACACCCATAACGCGATCCGGCGAGGAATAATCGGCCGGATGAATGCGAAAAATAAAATCATGTATTTTGATGCCGAATTCCTATAATGAATAGGAACATAATGTTCATGCGCTTCGCCATTGCGTGAACGCGCCTCATCACCAATGACCCTGGCCACAGCCTGCGACTGTCGGATGTGCCCCACGCGCCCATCATCCAGAATCATGATATTGACCGATGTGTCAAATTTCCAAATTTTATACATCCACATATACTGTTCTGGATATTGACGGATCATTTTTTCAAAAACATCCACCGCCATCTGCAAAGGCGCAGGCCCATCCTCTTGTGCATAACCAGATTGGCTGAGCAAATCAAATGGATAAATCACCAGGCGATGATACGCGCCGCGTTCCCGGATGATACCCCCAATACAAACCGCGGCTCCGGTCATGAGAGCCAACCGCATTCCCCCATCAGAAAAACGCGCCATCCGCCCAAAAAACTTAACCGGAATCCCATCCTTGCCCCCCTGGTCAATGAGCATTCCGATCACCTCATTGCCTTTCAACGCTTTCCACAGTGTGCGCGCCCCTTGACCTCGCTCAAAAAATTTGACGCGCGGAAACCGCTGAAATGCCTTTTTGCGTTTCCCTATCATCAGACGATTGAACTCCGAAGACTTCCGTTGAGATTTAAAAATCAAATTAACGGAATAATCTAAAGGGCCCAGCGCCAACATGGGCAATTCCCAATTTCCAAAATGCATCGTCATTAATACCGCACCTTTCCCCCTGTTCATCGCGGCCTGAAGATGATCGAGCCCATCAATGCGTATATATTTTTCTATTGATCTAGCATCCATCGCCGGAAGGCGGAGAAATTCCACAAAATTTGCCCCCAAATTCAAAAAATAACACCATGTCAGATGTTGGATTTCATCCAAAGACTTCTCCGAACAAAAAACTTCCTTCACATTTTGATAAACCAATTCCCGATGCTTGCTATCAATCGCATACATCAGACCGCCGCAGCATTGCCCGATCGATACCGCAATGGGCTCGGGTATCATCTGCAAAAACCATGAAAAAATATTAATCAACCAAAACTGAACCAATGGCATCATGGAGCGCCCCTTCTCCCTTTAAAATCCGCATGGCAATCTCTAAACTAAAAATATTCATTTCCGCTGGTAAAAATTTTAATAATGCTGTTAATTTGACACCATCTTTCGCGGTTGTCACAATATCCGTTACATTATTTTTCTGCGCGCACTGAACAATGCGCCGCATATCTGCCTCATGATAATAAAAATGATCGCCATAAATCACATGCTCTTTAATATCCGCACCCAAATTCTTAACAGTATGCTCAAATCCCTGAGGGGACCCGATCGCCGATAAAAGGATCACTGGCCGATCCTGCACATAGACAAGATCATGAATCTCTCCCGTGCGTAAATGACAAAACCTTTTCGGCTCATGTGCCGCTTCAACAACCAACGCATGGGGGGACACATCCGCAATCCGCTGGCGTATCCCAGCCACCGCTTTGGGCGCCATATCCGTTTTCGAAAAAACACAAATATCCGCATGTCTCAAGACAGACAATGGCTCCCTTAAACTGCCGCGAGGAATCATCGCCGCATTGCCGAAAGGATTCATC
>CAZBHY010000050.1:0-9179 GCA_964491705.1 uncultured Planctomycetales bacterium | reverse complement strand
GACGGAAGGGTTCATTCCCAAAAATGAACAGTCCCCCAAGGAAGAGTTTAAACAGGGAGACCGTGTCAAGGTGTATGTCAAGGAGGTGTCCCGTGAAGTGAAGGGCCCTCAGATTCTTCTTTCCCGTGCGCATCCTTTTTTGGTCAAGCGGCTATTTGAGCTTGAGGTGCCGGAAATTTATGAAAATATTGTGGAAATCAAATCGATCTCCAGGGCTGTCGGAGACCGCACGAAGATTGCTGTTTTTTCCAAGGATGATCGCGTCGATTGTGTCGGCGCTTGTGTTGGAATGAGGGGGGCACGCGTTAAAAATATTGTTTCTGAATTGCAGGGGGAAAAAATTGATATTGTGCGCTGGGCGGATGATATCAAGGAATATATCCAGGCGGCTCTTTCTCCGGCTGAGATTTCTCAGATTCAGTTGAATTATGAAGAGAAGGTCGCTAATTTGATCGTTGGCGATGATCAGTTGTCTTTGGCGATCGGAAAACGTGGACAGAACGTGCGTTTGGCCAGTGAACTGGTGGGATGGGAGCTGAATATCTATACTGCGGAGCAATGGGACCGTCATGATAAGGAAATGGGTGATCAGGATGCTGGTGCTGAGAAAAAAACATCTGGGGGGGAGACGAGCACATCGGATCAGGCATTCCCGGAGGGACTCAGGGCACTGGAGTTGCTGGATGGTATCGGTGCCACGATGATTCATGCATTGCATAACGCCGGGTTTGACTCGATTGAAAAAATTTGTGCAGCCAGTGTGGATGATTTGACACAGGTGAAAGGATTGGGTAAAATTAAGGCGACAAAATTGTTGGACAGCATAAAAAAATTATCAAAAAAAGAGGATCAATAAACGGTTGCCCTCTGATGAAGAGGGCAACTTCATTTACGCACGGACTGTTTGAGAAGGGTGATGGTAACAGCATATGAAAGTTTTAGAATTAGCCAATGAGTTTAAGACAACGGTTGAGCATGTGTTAGAGAAATTACGTTCGTTAAAACTGAAGGCCAAAGATGGTGATCAGGAACTAAGTCGGGCCGTTGTTATTGTTTTAAAGAGCGAATTGATCAAGGACATGAAAGAGGCTGGTCGTAAGAAGGCGGCGGCCAAAGTAGAGAAAAAGTCGGCCGTGGCTGACGGTGAACTCAAGACGTCGGCAGAACAGCCGGGCAGTGCGCCTCAAAATGTGGCAGAAGAAAAATCTACCGCATCGTCAAAACGGCGTAAGAAAAAAAGCGATGGAGAATTGCCTATCGGTGATACAGTCGCCGTGGATATGGCCACGCCGAAAGAAGCAAAAGCCGCACACGAAGAAGAGGGGCGGCGACCTTTGGCTGAACAGCCGACGAACGATATTCCCGCGGTTGTGGTGGAGCATGAGCGTGATCAAAAAAGCAGTGAAGCGGTTCATCCTGCCACAGGACATGCGGCTGATCAGGTTGTGCCGATTTCTATAGTGGACAGCCCAGCCCGCAGTGTTGCCAGTGAGAAAGGTTTTAAAGGAAAAGGCAAAGGCAAAGGTAAGGGCAAGCCCGAACAGAAAGATGGCGCGGGGCAGCTTTATACAGGGGGATTAGATTTTAAGGTTGGGGAGAATGCGGTCCGTTCGAAAAGACGGCGTATTGATAAAGAGGACAGACCAAAACAACATGCCAGCCCTGAGCCGTTTATTTCGTTGAAGCCGTTTAACAAGAAACGTAAAAAAACCAAAGCAGATGATGCCGCTGCTGCACAGCAGCCTGGTGTTGATGGTGTTGCCATGCCGGTTCAGGTTCCTGAGGGAGAATTAAAGCCTTTGGAAATTAAGATTCCGATCATGGTGAAAGATTTTGCGAATTGTATCAATCAGAAGGCGGGGGTTGTTTTGCAGGCGTTGATGCGCATGAAAATTTTCGCCAATATCAATCAGAATCTGGATGAAGATATTGTTGTGGAACTGACGAAAAAATTTGGGTATGCCTATGTTCAAGTGAAATCTCAAGAAGAGCAGGTGATTGATATCCATAAGGAAGAAGAGGATGACCCCGGTAAGCTTTTGCCCAGGGCGCCTGTGGTGACGTTCATGGGGCACGTCGATCACGGTAAGACATCATTATTGGATCGTATTCGTCGCAGCAAGGTCGCTGATCAGGAGCATGGCGGCATTACTCAGCATATCGGTGCGTATTCTGTGGAGATAGATAAAGGGCGTATTACCTTTTTGGATACGCCGGGGCATGCTGCATTCACTGCCATGCGGGCCAGAGGGGCACATATTACGGATATCGTTGTTCTTGTTATCGCTGCGGATGAAGGCATTATGCCGCAAACACAAGAGGCGATCGATCATGCACGTGCCGCGAAGGTGCCGATTATCGTTGCGTTGAATAAAATGGACCGCTCGGTTGCCGATCCTGATCGGGTCAAGAAACAATTGTCAGAACAGGGACTATCGTCTGAGGATTGGGGAGGGGAAACGATTGTCGTTCCGGTTTCAGCGTTGACAGGCGATGGGATTGATACTCTGCTTGAGATGATTTTACTTCAAGCAGAAATGTTGGAGCTCAAGGCCAATCAGGACAAACATGCCTCGGGGATTGTGGTGGAGGCCAATTTGAGCCAGGGGAAAGGTGTGGTGGCCACATTGATCGTTCAGAGCGGCACATTGCACTTAAATGATTGTATTGTTATCGGTGCTAACCATGGGAAGGTCAAGGCTATGTTTGATGACCGCGGCCGGCGGATGGATGCGGCCGGCCCATCGATGCCCGTTGAGCTGTTGGGGCTGGATGGGGTTCCGGATGCGGGTTCAAAATTTTATGTGGTTGAGAATGAACGTCTTGCCCGTGATATTATTGAAAAACGTCGGATGGAGATCAAAGATGAGCGTCTGAGTATGGCGAAGCGGATTACCTTGGAAGATTTTTATTCCCAGATACAGGATGGAGCTGTTAAGGAATTGAATGTTATTTTAAAGGCGGATGTTCAGGGCTCACTTGAGGCTTTACGCGATTCGCTTGCGAAGATCCCCAGTGAAGAGGTCAAGGTGAAATTTATTCACGCTGGAGTCGGAGATGTCAACGCATCTGATGTGATCCTGGCGGTCGCCTCAAATGCCATTATTATTGCGTTTCATGTTGGTATTGGTCCGCGCGCGGCTCAAGAGTTGGAAAAGCAGTCCGTCGATATACGGCAGTATCGCATCATTTATGACGCGGTCGATGATGTGAAAAAATCATTGTCTGGGCTATTGGCTCCGAAGATCAAGCGCACATTTCTGGCGCGTGTGGAAGTCCGGCAGGTGTTTAAATTGAGCAAATCCGGGATGGTGGCTGGGTGTCTGGTGGTCAAGGGAAAGGTCAAACGCAAGGATAAAGTCGAGGTGTTCCGCAATGGAGACATTGTCTACAAGGGACAGGTGGCCACACTCAAGCGCTTCAAAGATGATGTCCGTGAGGTCGCGGAGGGATTTGAATGCGGCCTGACGTTGGATAAATTTGATGATTTATTGGAAGGCGATACGCTCGAAATCTATCACGAAGAATCAATTTCAAGAACCATCTAACGGAAAGTGCAGCATATGGGCCAAAGGAAACGGCGTCTTTTTAGCGGTATGCGTCCGACGGGAAAACTGCATTTAGGGCATTTGGTCGGTGCGCTGCAAAATTGGGTTCGCTTGCAGGATGAGTGCGATTGTATTTTTTCCATCACGGATTGGCATGCGTTAATGGGGGAGTATGAGGATGCCGGACGCATGCCGGAATATATTCATGATATGGCTTTGGATTGGCTGGCTTGCGGATTGGATCCACAGCGGTCGATTATTTTCGTGCAATCGCATGTCCCACAGCATTTGGAACTTCAGATGTTCTTCAGTTGTCTCACGCCGTTGGGATGGCTGGAGCGCAATCCAACCTATAAAGAACAGTTGCGTGAGATTAAGACCAGAGATTTGCAGACCTACGGGTTTTTAGGCTATCCGGTTTTGCAGGCGGCCGATATTCTTTTGTATAAAGCCACAGCGGTTCCGGTCGGAGAAGATCAGATCCCGCATCTTGAGTTGGCCAGGGAAATCGCCCGTCGATTCAACTTCATTTATCATGCGAATGTGTTCGAAGATTGTGACGCAATCTTGACGCCGACGCCGAGGCTGCTTGGCCTGGACGGCAGAAAGATGAGCAAGAGCTATGATAATGCGATTAATTTATCTGACGCGAAAGATGATATTGATAAAAAAGTCAGCCAGATGATCACGGATCCACAACGCATTCGTCTGATGGATGTCGGGCATCCGGATTGTTGTAACGTTTTTGCGTATTATCAGATTTTTTGTGCGGAGCAGATCGGTGAGGTTCGGGCGTGGTGTGAGGGTGCGGCGAAAGGTTGTACGGAATGCAAGAAGATATTGGCTGCCAAAATTGATGCGCACATTGCACCGATCAGAGAGCGTAGGATTGCCTTTGAGAAAAATAGCGGTTTTGTTGACGATGTGCTGGCTGAGGGTGGCCGAAAGGCCAAGGCCATCGCGGACGAGACCATGGATGCGGTCAGAGAAGCCGTATTTCAGCGTAAAAAATAGCACGTCACCGAACACAGGTCATCGGGCCGATATGCAAACAGTTTTTGAGTGGCATATGGTCATCAGACGTAGGGTTATCGCATGAGCTATAAATTAAAATTAGATGTGTTTGAGGGGCCGTTGGATCTCTTGTTGTATTTGATCAAAAAGAGCGATATTGATATTTGTGATATTCCGATTGCTGAGGTCACAGAACAATATTTGGCGTATATTGAAATGATGAAGATGCTGGATTTGGATCTCGTCGGAGAATTTTTGGTCATGGCGGCAACGTTGATTCAGATCAAGTCACGCATGCTGCTTCCTCCGGATCCGTCTGATGAGGAAATCCCAGAGGAAGATCCTCGCGATGATCTGGTAAAGCGGCTCCAAGAATATAAGATTTTCAAAGAGATTGCGGAACAGTTGAAGGTGAAGGAGCAGGAGCGTCAGAAGCTTTATCCGCGGCAATTGGATGAAGAGACGAAGAAAGAACTGTATGATGACTCGGCTGAGGTCTATTTTGAAGCCAATCTTTTTGACTTGATTAATGCCTTTTCATCAGCGCTGGCAAAATTTAAAGATCAGAGTGTTTATGAAGTTGATAAAGAAGATTATACGGTCGATGAGAAAATCCATAAAATTTTGCATGCCCTTCTGAAATGCCCATGTATGTTTTTAACGGATTTTTTCCAAAGTGCCCGCGATAAGATGGAGGTTGTCGTGACGTTTATGGCGGTGTTGGAATTAATCCGCCTTAAAGAAATAAAAGTTGTTCAGAAGCGATTGTTCGCGGATATTGAAGTTGTCCGCAATACGGACAATATCGTTTCAGCGGATGAACCATTGGATGGGCAAGCCCCGTTATCAACGGATGCAGCATCTCCGGAAAAGACGGGAGAATAGGAATAGCTGTTGCGGCAGTGTCGGATTGTGTCGATGGAGTCATCGCGCCGTTGTGAAGGCATTGCTACAATGATCGAATGAGAGAAACATGGACGAACGCGAAAAAATTGTTTTTAATAGCGAAACCGAAGAAGACAAGGTTTTAAGTCTTTCCCTTCGGCCTGCCAGTTTATCGGATTTCGTTGGACAGACTGATCTCGTGGAAAATCTCCGGGTCGCGATGCAAGCGGCGAAAAAACGGAAAGAGCCGTTAGAGCATATGCTTTTTTCTGGTCCTCCGGGGCTGGGCAAGACATCATTGGCTTATATTATTGCGCATGAAATGAGCGCCCATATCACGATTACGTCTGGTCCGGCCATTGAGCGGGCGGGCGATTTGATTGGAATCCTGACGAACATGGAGCATGGGGATATTTTGTTTATCGACGAGATTCATCGTTTGTCTAAGGTGGTTGAGGAATTCCTTTATCCGGCCATGGAAAATTTCAAGATCGATTTTGTGGTGGATAAAGGGCAATATGCCCGCACGATTAATTTTAATCTGAAACCTATGACCATTATCGGGGCAACGACCCGGAGCGGGCTTTTGGCGTCGCCTCTGCGTGATCGTTTCGGAATATTTCACCATTTGGATTTTTATCATCCTGATGATTTGGCGGAAATTGTGCGGCGTTCAGCGCTCAAACTCTCTTTGCTGCTTGATGGCGATGCTGCTATCGAGATTGCCCGGCGCGCGCGCGGAACCCCACGGATCGCCAATCGGTTATTGCGGCGTGTCCGTGACTATGCCCAGGTGAAAACGCCATCGGGTCATATCAGTGCTGAGGTGGTTTTAAAATCCATGCAGACACTGGGGATTGATGACAAAGGATTGGATGACAGCGATCGTCGTTTATTAAATGTGATTGCAGAATATTATAACGGTGGGCCAGTGGGCATTGAGGCCTTGGCCGCGACGCTCAATGAAGAGACAGATACGCTCGTTGATGTCGTTGAGCCTTATCTATTGAAAACAGGGTTATTGAAGCGCACATCCCGGGGCCGTGAGTTAACACAAAAAGGCGCGGACCATATGAACGTCCAGCTTCCCAAACATTAAATGCCAGGATTTGATCGGTATTGCCTTCAGCGCATGGACGTGTTGTGAATACCATGAAATTGTCTGATTTTGATTACACGTTGCCAGAGGAGCTGATCGCGCAGACACCGCTTTTTGAGCGTGATCAGGCGCGATTGATGGTTATTGACCGGGCGCGGCAGACCATTGATCATGACATTTTTGCGAATCTCACCGTGCATATCCCGAAAGACAGTCTTCTGGTTCTCAACAACAGCAAGGTTATACCGGCGCGCTTATTGGGTCACAAAAAACGTTCCGGCGGGAAGGTCGAGATTTTTCTTTTAGAAAAGTTGCCAGGCGGATTTTTATACCGCGCAATGATGAGGCCGTGTCGTAAAATTCAAGATGGCGATGAGGTGGTCTTTGATGGGAGCAATATTGTCGCGCAGATCGTTAGTAAACAAGACAAGGTGGTGCGCTTTAATAAAAAGGATGTCACGCAATATTTATATGACATTGGGCATATTCCATTGCCTCCGTATATCCGGCGGAATGATACGCCGATGGATCATGAATATTATCAGACGGTATATGCGCGTCACGCTGGTTCTGTGGCATCTCCGACAGCCGGGTTGCACTTTACTCAGGATCTTTTAAAAAAGATCCAGTTCGCTGGTCATGAGATTGCACAAGTTATGTTGCATGTGAATTACGCGACCTTTAAGCCCGTCGAAGAAGAGAATGTCGTGGACCATCAGATGCACAAAGAAGAGTATTCTGTTTCTGCACAGACATGGACGAAGATTTGTGATGGTCGCAAGAATCAGCGTCGGATTATCGCGGTTGGGACAACCAGTTGCCGTACGATTGAATCGGTGGCACGCAGTGGCCGGTTGCATGGTGATACAGATCTCTTTCTTTATCCGGGCAGCCGGTTTGAAATGGTTGATGGTTTGATCACCAATTTTCATTTGCCGCGCAGTTCACTGTTGATGCTGGTGTATGCCTTTGGAGGAACGGCACTGATGAAAAGAGCTTATCGTGAAGCCATTGATCAGAAGTATCGGTTTTACAGCTATGGAGACGGGATGTTGATTAAATAAGCTGTGCGCGATCCCATAGATCAAACCGATGGCGCTGGCTTTCTGAAATCGAATGACGTATTGTTTTTGGGAGACAAATGAAAAAGATCTTTACACTCACACATCAGTGTCAAACAACCAAGGCCCGTCGTGGCACGTTGCAAACGGCACACGGTTTGATTGAGACGCCATTTTTTATGCCGGTGGGCACAAATGCGACGGTGAAAGGCATGTGCGCCCGCGACATCACGGAGATTGGTGCGCAGGTGATTTTGTCCAATACCTATCATTTATATCTTCGTCCAGGGCTTGATATCATGAATGCATGCGGAGGCTTGCATGGATTCATGAATTGGAAGGGACCGATTTTGACCGACAGCGGAGGATATCAAGTCTTTAGTCTGGCAAAGTTGCGCAAGATTACCAATGATGGGGTCACATTCCAGTCACATATTGATGGAAGCACGCATGTGTTTACACCGGAAAAGGTGATGGATATTGAAAATGTCTTGGGGTCCGATATGATCATGCCCTTGGATGTGTGTGCTCCGTATCCCTGCGGGCGGTCAGAGGCACAGCGATCTGTGGCATTAACAACGGATTGGGCCAAACGATCGCAGGCACATTTTCGTAATCATACGCAGGATGTGGATCAAATTTTATTCAGTATTGTGCAGGGGTCTGTTTATCGGGATTTGCGGGAATTGTCGGCGCGTGAGTTGGCGTCGTTGGATATGGATGCCTATGCGATCGGTGGGGTCAGTGTAGGTGAGCCGGTCAAAGAGATGTTTGAGGCTGTCGAGTGGGCTGAACCGTTTTTGCCAATGGACAAGCCGCGATATTTGATGGGCATCGGCATGCCGGATCAGATCGTTCATGGGGTCAGTCAGGGGATCGATATGTTTGATACATGTATTCCAACACGCTATGGACGTCATGGAACGGGTTTTACCCGTGAGGGGCGGGTGATTATTACCAATTCAGTCCACGCCGGAGATCAAGGACCGATTGATAAGGAGTGCGGCTGTTTTGTCTGCCAGCAGTATTCCCCTTCCTACATACGTCATTTGATTAACACGGGAGAGATCCTTGGCCTGAGGCTGTTGTCATATCACAATGTATATTTTTATATTCATCTCATGCAGGAGATTCGCCAGGCCATTGATCATGCGTGTTTTGGTGAATTTAAAAAAGAATTTTTGATGAAGTATGGATCAGAGTTACAATGAGTCTATGCATGGGATGATTTTTGTTGAGTGTTAAACGTGTATCAAAGGGTAGGATCTCTTAGGAATTTTATGTTACGTTTTGACATCATTACAATTTTTCCGAATATGTTTTCTGCGCTGACAGCAGAGTCAATCATTCAACGCGCTCAAAAGAAGAAGAAGGTGCGTATTGATGTGCATGATCTGCGGGATTTCACGCAAGGGAAATACCGACAGGTGGATGACCGGCCGTTCGGTGGCGGGCCGGGCATGGTCTTGATGCCGGGGCCGATCTTTCAAGCGGTGAAAAAAATCAAAGGACGGCGAAAGGCCAAGGTCATTTTAACCTGTGCAGGAGGCAAGCCTTTGACGCAGAAGGTGG
>CAZBHY010000049.1:0-9625 GCA_964491705.1 uncultured Planctomycetales bacterium | reverse complement strand
GCTAAGATGCCAGGGATATCCTCCTGGCTCAACAATGGTTTCAAAAATGTTGTCCGAAATAAATGCGCAATTCCTGACTGACGAATAAGACGAATACTCTCTTCGATCAGATCCTTGCGAACACGAACACCCGCAACCTCATCATACCGATCCAGAGGCGCCTTGATATCCATGGCCACATAATCAATCAGATGCCGCTCCAGGAGGTTTTTTAAAACAGCCGGACGACTTCCATTGGTGTCCAATTTGACCGCATAACCCAAGGCCTTTATTTTTTCTATAAAGGCCATCAGGTCCGGCTGAATCGTCGGCTCTCCTCCGGTTATCACCACACCTTGGAGTTTGTTCACCCGATGCGTCAAAAAGTCCAAAACCTCATCTTCCGGAAGAACGTCACCGAAACAGGATGGCAGAACAAGCTCAACATTATGACAAAAGGGACAACGAAAATTACACCCTTGGGTAAAGATCACCGCTGAAACTTTGCCCGGATAATCAATCAAGGAAATTTTCTGAAATCCGCCTATGCGCATACACGGTATGTTTTTCGCGTTAGAAATTCCTGTTTCTTGCCATTATTCCACTGCTGAACCGGCCGCAGATATCCGACCACTCGGGAATACACTTCACATTGGTCCTCGCACTTCGGGCACAGCGTATTTTCACCGGGCAGATACCCGCAGCTTGGGCAAACACTGAACGTCGGACTGATCGTAAAATACGGCAACCGATTCTTCTGACACACCGTCCGGATAAACTGTTTGAGGGCCTCCGTATCCTTGATCCTCTCCCCGACAAAAATATGCAGGACCGTCCCTCCTGTATATTTGACCTGGAGATCATCCTGGATATCTAAAACCTCAAAAATATCATCCGAATAGTTGACCGGCAGATGTGTCGAATTGGTATAAAACGGCTCCTTGCCGGCTTTGCACTCAGCCTCATTGCCACAAATGATATCAGGATAATTATATTTATCCCGACGGGCCATCCGATAGGAGACCCCCTCAGCTGGCGTCGCCTCCAGATTATAATTGTTTCCCGTCTCCTCTTGAAAGATGACCAGCTTATTGCGCATAAAATCCAGGACCTCACCGGCAAAACGCTTGCCCTTTTCCGATGAGATATTTTCCCCAAAAAGATTCAGGCATGCCTCATTCATGCCGACCAAACCAATAGTGGAAAAATGATTTTTCCAATACTGATTGAGGCGTGCTTTGACATTGCGCAGATAATACCGGGAATACGGATACAATCCGGATTCGGTAAAATCTTCCAGCACCTTGCGCTTGATCTCCAGACTTTCTTTGGCCAGCAGCATCAATCGTTCCAGCCTGGCATAAAACTCCTCTGCGCTTTGAGACAAATACCCTAATCTTGGCAAATTGATCGTGACCACCCCGGCAGATCCCGTCTGGGGTGAGGCCCCGAATAAACCGCCGCCTCGCTTACGCAATTCGCGGTTATCCAAACGCAAACGGCAGCACATGCTGCGTGCATCATCCGGGCTCATGTCAGAATTCACAAAATTCGCAAAATACGGAATCCCATATTTGGCCGTTATCTTCCACAGCAGATCAATATTGGGATTATCCCAATCAAAATCCTTGGTAATATTATACGTCGGAATGGGAAAAGTAAAGACGCGGCCTTTGGCATCACCCTCAAGCATCACTTCAAGAAACGCCTTATTTAAAATATCCATTTCCGGCTGAAATTCGCGATATGTCTGCTCCATCAACTTGCCGCCATAGACAACCGCCTGATCTGCCAAATGGGACGGAACCGTCAAATCAAGCGTCAAATTCGTAAACGGAGTCTGAAAGCCGACACGCGTTGGGACATTGACATTGAAGACAAATTCCTGAAGCGCCTGCTTGACTTCTTTTAACGTCAAACCATCATACCGAATAAAAGGCGCTAACAGTGTGTCGAAATTCGAAAAGGCCTGGGCCCCGGCTGCTTCGCCCTGCAAAGTATAGAAGAAATTGACAATCTGACCCAGCGCCGTACGAAAATGTTTCGCGGGAGAAGATTCCATCTTTCCAACGGCCCCATGAAAACCCTGCATCAACAGATCCTGCAGATCCCACCCCACACAATAAACACTCAACAATCCCAAATCATGGATATGAAAATCCCCGTTCTGATGGGCCTCTCTGATCTCAGGCGGGTAGATCTTATTCAGCCAATAGATCTTAGTCACCTCAGTGGAAATATAATTATTCAAACCCTGCAACGAATAGGACATATTGCTATTCTCATTCACCCGCCAATCAATCCGGTCAAGGTACTGATCCACCAAACCCACTTGGCTGGCCGACGTGATCTCACGGATTTTTGCGTGCTGATCCCGGTAAATGATATATGCCTTAGCCGTCTTTCTATAAGGAGAAGTCAGCAAGACCTCCTCCACAATATCCTGGATGTCCTCAACTGAAGGGGCGCGGCTGGCCATCATCTGGTGAGCAATATTGACCACACGCATCGTTAAATTTCTGGCGACAACTTCCCCGAATTCATCGGTCGCCTCCCCTGCTTTGCGCAGCGCCTCAATGATCTTTTGAGGATCAAAATCCTCAATGGTTCCATCCCGTTTAACGATTTTGGTAATTGTTGATGTTGGCCCCACCAGACACCTCCTTTAAAATAACACGACATGGACGGAAAGAAATCAACCCTCACTGCGTCTAAATCAATATTCATCATACATACAATATATTGTATGTCAATTAAAAAATCATCTTATATATTGTGCTTTTGTGGAATTTTAAAACAACCCAAAAGGTGTGAAAAATACAATAGCGATTTTAACACAACACATCAGAAAAACAAGCACATCTTTGCCGCCCGTCGAAAAATATGTTCAAAAAACAACACCGTCTAATCTTTGACCCCAATCTTCCGCAACACACTCATCATCGGGCACCAATTGGTGAACGCCGACTGCAATAAATTGGCCCCAACAAACGCAGAAAAAAACAACCACCCCTCATGCACCGTCCAGGCCAACACCAATGACACCAAAATCAATAGACCGGCAATTCCTCTGATCATGCGTTCAACCATCATACCCCTCCTTTTCCGACGACAAAATAATTTTCACGCTGGGCCCTTCCCTTAAAAAAGATACCTGACCCGAACATAGACATTTTGATTTTTTTTCATCTGTCCAAACTCTGTGTGATCCTCTTCTCCCCACGGGACATGACATCCAACCGTCAATGTCCAACTGTCCGTCATATCATAGGCAATCGAAGACCGCAGATACCCATCTCGATCCGACGGTGAATAAAAATGAAACACTGACCAGCGGACCGTTTGATTTTTAAAAAGCTTGGTTATGCTCTGTGTCAGCAAATGGCGATATTCATCAAAGCGCACATCCCCGCTGAGCAGATTGTCCTCATAGCGTCCATAATCCAAACGCTGTTCAAACAAATACTGCACGCCAACCGTGAAGTCCTGCCCCAAATCCTGTATATAACCCGTCATCCATTTCCACATAGAATTTTCAATCAGCCGATTATCTCCCCGCGCATCATCGCGCGAGTCATAATATCCCGTCTCAATACTGCCGATACCCTCCATCACCGGGCCGCGTGCACTGGCTCCGTACACATTGACCCGAGGATAAAACAGGCGCCGCGCTGCCTCATCCTCATACCCAACCGGATTTTTATAAAACCCACAAAAGGCATATCCCGCCAATTCATAACGTCCCACCGTGCGGAAGGCCCGCACAGCATATTCCATATGATCAAATCGATGTGACGGTTCAGCCAAAAACCGATCTGAGGATTCTCCGGCGATACCACCCTGAAATGCATCATAAAACGATAGCCGGTCTCCATCAGCAATGGTGTTGGGTTCAAACAAGGGGATCACCGCTGCGTCAATATTCACTGTGTCAGAATATAACCCCAGACGAACCGCGTCTGACGGTTTCTTCAAGTACTCATCCTCCCGTCCAGAAAAAAACGCAATATAATCTTTGGGAAACATGTCATTAATAAAAATATATTCCCCAGTTCCCCAAGTTAAAATCTGCCGTCCGATCTTGAGGTCCATCACCGAAAAAGGCGTCAACGCCAAATTCAATTCGCGAACAGTGCCGGATGTCTTGCCCGGAAAATATCCGTCCACAAGGCCTTCGACCTTGACATCCAAAATGCCTGATTTTTCGGCAAGATATCCATTATTAAAAAAATGCCGTTTTTTAAGCTGGATCCGGGTTTCCAATAATGACAGATGATCATGTCTCGCCCCGCCGCTGTTACTGATCCGCGCGCCACCGGCGGCCTCAATAAAGCCATGCACATCCCCCATAGGCTGCGCCCAACCATTGGCCGCGACCAAAATACAGACCACTGCCCACCCAATGATTTTTTTCATTATCGCATCCATTCCATCGGCGGACGCCGCAGATACCGTTCCTCAAAAATATTTTCAGCCAACCCGACATCATAACGGACGTTGGAAAACTCCATCATGGTCTGCCCTCCACGCTCAAAATCTGTCACCACAGACGCAACCACGGTCGGCTTGCCCTGAATCTCCTCAATCGTCACCGCTTCAATCTTACGAATCACGTTATCCGCGCTGTCATAATACTCAGATTGATACGGGAGGAAATCCTCCGCCCTGATCCACACGTCATAATACGCAAATTCCACCCCCTGAGAATTTTTTGGACGATTGCGAACACGATAATAGCGATCCGTTGTTTCGATGATCTCATGGATATCCGCAGTAACACCACGCCCAGACACATCCTCATAGACAAAATGCGAGCCGACAAAACTGGAGCGATTATCACTGGCCGCAATACGGCGCACCAAATCGAGAGCCGGAAGATACAACCAGCGATCATCATCACGATCCATATTTTTCCAGACCATATAGACCATGCGTGCAACATCCGCAGGTTTATAAAAATAAACAAAAAATTTCTGTTCTGCTCCCTCTGCCACGTTATAGCGGAGAATACGAAATTCTCGATTGCGTTTGCGCCCCTGCGCATCGGTAATCGTCATCTTGACATCCGAAATGCCATCCTGGCCCGCATAATATGACGCAATATTTGCGCGCGAGACAACCTCATCTGCGCTGAGATCACCGGCCCAAACGTTTCCGCCGATCGCGAAAAACAACACGGCCGAAATAACAAAACTCCATTTACGCATGCGGATCCTCCTTCTTTGTACGGCATTCTGAACGTTGAGACACTCCATGGCACACCGCTGAAAAGACCCCAACCACGACAATCGATGAAAGTGTTGAGACCTGCCATCCTGCGGTGGTATAACCTGAGACGAGATACGCAACAGCAGCCGCCACAAAAATTCCAACCAAAATACAGCTGCCGGTGCGGCAGGCAAAGGGACATGGCTGTGCTGAAAAAATCCGATTGGGAATCAGCGTTAAAATCGCTGGTAAAATAATCATCGTTGCCAGACTGGAAACCGCCATAATGGCAAACATGAAAAACCCGACCGTCCGATACGGAATCAAAGGCGCCACCAGCAACGGCAAAAACCCAATGGCCACAACAAGGGCATTGCGCACAATCGCCCGACCTGGGCCGCCAAACATTTCATCAACGGTCTTGTCCCATGATCCAGCGGTCTGATAAATTTCACTTGCGCGCTGAATAAAATGGATGGCAAAATCAACGGACAACCCGAGCGTCAAAGCAGACAAAACCGCCACGGGCATATCATAATCTTTGCCAAAAAATCCCAGCAGGCTGTAAATCAACAAAATCGTGAGCGTCAGCGGAATCATCGAAATCAATGCCTTGACAGGCGAGCGAAACAAAAACAGCATCATAAAAAGCACAATAATAAAACTCCCCAGAAAATTGTTAAGCATTCCAACGACCATGTTGTTCTGCCACACTACGTTAATGTACGTCAACCCTGCCCACCCTGTCCGGATGCGGAACGGCGGAGGGTTATCCTGCATATACTGTTCAAGGGCTTTCACCACTTGTGCCATATCCTTATTGTCACCACTTTTCAGCTGAATCCAGATGTTCACTTTTGCATAATCGGGCGTTGTCATATGCCACAAATCATCCGGCTTATGAGAATTTTCAAAGGAAATCAAGCACTGGGCCACGGCTTCTTTGGTGTCTGGAATGACATTATAACGAACGTCCCCTCCTAAAAGCTCATAATAAACCTTCTTGACAATATCGGATAATGATGTTGCCTTGCCGACACGTCCACTGGCCATCATATGTGTCTGGAGACGATCAATGTATCGCAGCATCTCCGGTTCAAGAAAAATTTCCGTGCCACGATCATCCGCCTCCAGCACCAAATAGGCCTCGTAGGTCCCGGCAAAATGCTTATTCAATACCTGATCAGCAACGCGAATCGGATGTTGTCTGCTAAACCAGCGAACAGGATTATCATTGACCTGAATGCGCGAAATCCCATAGATCGAAATCCCGGCAATCCCGACACACACCACCAAAGTTAGCCGCGCATATTTTAAAACCCCCTTTTTCATGAATACCAAAATGGCATCCAAGGCCGTAGTCTTGTGTGTCTCCCCAGGTTCCGCGTGAACAGCTTCAAAAGATCGCTCGTTCATCAGCATGATATACGCCGGGATAAACACCATCGTCAAGACCCACGCCACAGCGACGCCCAATGCTACAAAAATGCCAAAAACCTGAACCGGAGGAATCGGAGAAAACGACAATGAAAAGAACCCTGCAATAGATGTCAATGAGGTAAACAACATCGGCTTAAATAGCTCCCCCATGACAAATAACACCGTCTTACGTTTGTCCCGAAAGACAGGATAGTGATCAGAAAATTCACTCAAGATATGAACAGAGTCCAGTACCGCAATCGGCATTAAAAAAATCGGGATCATTGAACTCATGATATGCACTGGAAAACCAAATGCAATCAATAGCCCCATGGTGATCATCACCGTGGCCACGGCCAAGATCATCGGAGCCACAATCAAAACTAAGGATTTGAAAAACCACCACATCAAAAGAAAAATCACCAAACCCGCCAACGGCGCAGAAATGGCCATCTGCTTGAACATTTCCACTCCGAACTGATCATTGGCCACGGGAAGGCCGGTGATGTAATACTGCTCTTGGCTCAGCGACTGCTGACAAATCGCGCGAATCTGTTCAGCGATCGCATACGACAAGTTTTTCCTCTCAATGGGAATATACACTGCCAGGGCCTGTCCGTTATCGGAAACAACCGATCCCTCAAACATGGGGTGAGACTGTGCCTTTTCTCGAATGGCCAAGGCCTCTGCCTGCGTCGATATAACAGACGCCATCAACCAATCAAAACGCACCGCGCCGATTCCATCCTGCTCGATATTATCTTTCGTGGAAAATGCAATCACCTCTCTCGCGATCACACCGGGAATCTGTTGAATCTTTTTTGTTACCGTATAAACGGTATTAAGTGTCTCAACATTAAATACACCATCAGGATGACTTTCATTGGTAATGCCGAGAACGATCATGTCATAGATCGCAAATTCTTCTTTAAGCTCCCGGTGAAATACCCTGGCCGGCGCATCATCCGGTAGCATATTCTCAGGATCCGTGTCTACTGTGATACGGGGCAACTGCGTTAATGAGAGAACCACACAAACGATCACAGCCCCAATGATCCATTTGCTATGATTCAACGCATACGACAATATTTTTGAGAACATATTCCTCCCTCTCCCCTTTAGCCTTAAAAAATAAAACAACCCTGCGCGTGCCTACGCACTGGCATCCATCAAATGACTGATTGATTCAAGGATATATTTTAAATCGGTTGTCTTCACCGTAAAATCATCCGCGCCGCTTTCTCTGGCCCGCGCCGCATTGATTCCGTCAATTTTAGCCGTATAAATGACCACACGGGATTGCGGATGACTTTTCTTCATGCGTGTGCAGGTCTCAAACCCATCCATCCCTGGCATCATCACATCCAAAAGCACCAAATCTGGGTGAAAATCCTCCATCATCTGCAAGGCGTCATTGCCATTGGACGCGGCAACCGTATCATATCCCGCCTTACTTAACCGAAAACTCAGCACCTGTAAAATGTCCGGTTCATCATCGACCAAAAGAATTTTTCTCCCCATATATCCTCCTCATCTCGTCATAAATTGTTCTTTCCATAAAGCGTTATGTCGTTCATTACCATAAAAACTTACACTTTAATCGGGAGGGTAAAGGTAAACGTTGTGCCCTGACCATAAACAGATTCCGCCCAAATTGATCCACCATGCGAATCAATAATTTTTTTAGAGATCGCCAGCCCCAGTCCGGTTTCTCCAGACCGTCGCTCCGTTCCGGATCGGACCTGACTGAAGGTATGAAACAATTTATGCATGTCCTGCGCCCGGATGCCGATACCTGTATCCTTAATGAAGACCTGCACGCTGTCAGCGCGCGCGGCTGCCTCAACAAAAACAAACCCTTTCTCTGTAAATTTGATTGCGTTATTGATCAGGTTATTCAAGACCTGAATAATACGATTCGGGTCCGCATGAACTTTCGGAAAATCTCCCTCCGGCAAAGACATCCGCATACTCAGGCCTTTATTTTTCGCAACAACATCCATCGTCTTAACCGCTTCAGCCACCAAAGGCCGAATATCAATGGGTTCCCAATCTAAATGCAGTTTTCCCATGTCCAACTTCTGATAGTCCAAAACATCATTGATCAAAACGCCCAATCGATCGACATTACGTTTCGCGATACCCAGAAATTTTTTCTGCCCATCATTAAGACTTCCAGTCTCTTCTTCCGCAACAATATTGATACTTTCCTTGATTGCTGTCAGCGGAGTACGCAATTCATGCGAGACAACCGAAATAAATTCCGATTTCATATTCACCGCTTCCAGCATGCGCTCCTCGGCCACCTTCCGTTCTGTAATATCAAACGCAATTCCCTGAATATATTCCGGATCGCCCGTTTTGGAATACGTGACAAACGAATGGTCTTCAAACCACCGTATTTTTCCGTCACGGCCTTTGACACGATACTGCTGTGAAAATTCCAGGCTCCTGGCACGAATATTCTTTTTGACCTCCTCCATAAAAGGCCCTTTATCTTCATCCACCAACATATCGGCAATCGTCATTGCGCGTGTATAAAAATCATCCGGCTCAATCCCCAGCAAACGAATATTATCAGATACGAACTTAACCGTCATATTATTCTGCGGGCTCCACATCACAACAATCGCATTGCTCAAATTAATAATACGTTCCATTTCCTTGAGCCGGCCGAACGCCCGCTGCAGGTCCTGGGCCAATTGTTTTTCCTGAGTAATATCTTCTTTCACGGCAAGATAATTGATAATCACACCATCCCGGTCTTTAATCGGAGAAATCGTCGCCCGTTCCCAGAACAAAGATCCGTTCTTTTTTCGATTATGGAATTCGCCTCTCCACGTCCCTCCCGAAGAAATCTTCTCCCACATCTGATGGTACACAAATGCGGCGAGCTCACCGGATTTCAAAATGCGTGGATTTTTCCCCAGGACTTCCTCGCGCGTATATCCCGTAACGTCACAGAATTTCGAATTCACATACTGAATATTTCCATTCACATCCGTGATCACAATAATAT
>CAZBHY010000048.1:0-9690 GCA_964491705.1 uncultured Planctomycetales bacterium | reverse complement strand
TCGAACTATTGGCATTGGCATAAACAGCCAACGCGCAACCCAAAATAGCTATGACTAGAGCGATCGGTAGAATAGCGTTCTTCATACAGCCCCCCTTTATTATTTAACTATTTTAAATTTTCAGGTTCAGCAACCACGGCCGGAGCCTTGGTCACATTCGGCAAAATCACGATCTCAACACGGCGATTTTTCTGACGGCCTTCACGTGTTTCATTCGACGCGACCGGTCGATATTCTCCATATCCAGTGGCCGCAAGACGAGTCGGATCAACACCATTTTGATCAACCAAATGATGCAAAACACTCATCGCCCTCGCCGATGACAACTCCCAATTCGACTTCCATCCGGATTTCCGAATCGGTTCATTATCCGTATGCCCCTCGATACCAACGCTCAAATCTTTGACGGTGGTATTCAAAACGCGTGACACCTTATCCAATGTTTCTAGGGCCGGTGTACGTAACACGGCTTTGCCCGAGTCAAACAAGACTTCGGCAACAAAAGTAATCACCAAGCCGCGCTCCATCATTTCGACCTTAACGTCTTTGTTATCAATCTCACCTCTCAGCCTATTTTCCAACTCACGCTTGGCCCGCTCCAAATCGGACATCTCATCTTTCAACTCTGCATATTTTGATTGCAGCTCCGTAATCGTTTCAATGTCTTTTCGGCGTCCTTTCTGAAAAACAACTGTACAGCCGCTCAGACCAAAGACAATGACCATGAACCCAGCGCACAGTGAAAATAACGCGAATGATTTACGCATCCAATCCTCCTTTTTAGTTTGTTCAATCTTAACAAAGGGTATTTTTAAAGTCAAGACTATTCTAATATATTCCAAAATAATATGTTAGCGTTGTGACGTCATCTCAGTGCTTAATACCGAATAATCGTATCTTTTCGGTTCGATCCGGTAGAGACGTAACGAATCCTGACTTTTAACAGCTTTTCCAAACGATCGATATAGCGCTTGGCATTTAACGGCAAATCGTCATATTTTCGCATGCCGGCAGTGGGCGTGGTCCACCCGTTCATTTCCGTATAAATCGGCTGCGCGTTACAAATCACTTCAAAATCCATGGGGAAATCTTTGTAAACAACACCTTGATACTCATAACCCACACAGATTTTAATCTTCTCCAGCCCATCCAGGACGTCCAATTTCATGATCGCCAGTTCATCGATCCCGTTAATCATAATGGAATATTTCACCAGAACGCTGTCAAACCATCCACAGCGTCGAGGACGTCCGGTTGTTGCGCCGAACTCCTTCCCCTTTTCCCGAATATTGTTCAGCATCTCATCGCTGAATTCCGTCGGGAAAGGCCCTTCACCCACCCGTGTGGTATAGGCCTTCACAGCGGCGACTGCCTTATCAATCTTGGTCGGCGGAACGCCGGCGCCAGCGCACACTCCGCCCACAATACAATTCGATGATGTCACAAAAGGATATGTCCCAAAATCAATATCTAAAAAAGTCCCTTGTGCCCCCTCGAATAAAACCGATTTTCCTTTATCAATCATTTTATTCAAATACAGCGGCGTGTTCTCAACAAAAGGCGCGATCCGCTTTGCATACGCGCGGTATTCCTTAAAAATTTCTTCAAAGCTATAGTCATGATGGCCGAACACTTTGCGATATGTCTCATTTTTTTCCCGAAGATTATCCTCGAGTTTTTCTTTGAACACATTGGGATTTAATAAATCAACGATACGGATACCGCAACGCGTGACCTTATCCGCATAGCAGGGTCCAATACCTCTGCCGGTTGTCCCTATTTTATTTTTTCGTTTTGACTCTCTGAGCGTGTCTAAAATACGATGATATGGCATGACGACATGACACAACCCGGAAATCTTCAGCTGCTTGGGAGAGATCTCGATCCCATGTTCCTTCAAACTATCAATCTCCTGAATCAACGCCTTTGGGTCAACAACCACGCCATTGCCAATCACACACACCTTACCCTTATGCAATATCGATGATGGAATCAAATGAAAAATATAGGATTGATTGCCAACGACAATCGTGTGCCCCGCATTATTCCCTCCCTGGTAACGCACCGTGATATCCGCGTCTTTGGAAAGAAAATCAATCAGCTTGCCTTTCCCTTCATCCCCCCACTGTGCTCCGATAACAACACAATTCATGCCGCAATCCTTTCGTAAATAAACCATGATCTAAAAACATATCGCCATGCCTAATCCGCTGGCCATACACACTGCGGAAAATATAATTAATGCAAACCGTGATGAGAAAAATTTCTCACATGTTGCATCGTGCCGCATCCAACTGATCGCCAACAACCCAACGGTGAAAAAAGGCAACAGCGCTGCAAGCTCAAATACCATGACCTTCAGAAAAAAATCAGTGGACAAGCCGAGATGCCATCCGTACATCAGCACAATCATATCCTGATGAAGCGGCCATGAACCGCATAAAACGCCCAAACCTGTGCCCAATAAAACACTTTTCAAAAAAATACCAGCGACACCGTTTCGGCCAGATGCACGATCATGCAATGTCATTGGCCAATAAAAAAATTTTTTTATCGTGGCCAGACTGGCCCGTTTTAAAAAAAGAACCATGAACCCCCATGCCCCAAGGCACACAACCGCTGCCGCAAGGATCCATCGCACAGCCGACAACACGATCATCGCTGCTGAAAACGCCTGATAAAAAAAATCAAAAAAACCAAAATGAAACGCTGTCTGAATAATAAAAAAACAACATAGAACGACCATGCCCGACCATAAACGGCCTGCCGTAGATGGCTGGGCCATACGCAAAATAAAAATAAAAAACAGAATCAATGCCAAAAACGAGGCAGGATTGACACTGTATGTTAACCCTGCCTCTGCGATTGTTACAAATCCAATTTCTTTAATGTGTGTCGGAATGCCAATCACATACAGTCCCTGTCGCGTTCCACCGTCACATTACACCTTCAATAGCTTGACAAACAAAACATCCTTGGCCTTACGAATCTTTTCAATGGTCTCCTCTGCGATGTCACTATCCACATTGACCACAGAGATCGCCTTACCGCCAGGAATATCGCGCCCGAATGTAATCCCTGCAATATTAATCCCGGCTTTTGCCAAAATTGTCCCCACAGCCCCAACCACTCCAGGCTGATCATTGTTATTAATAAAAAGCATATATCCACCTGGGGTCGCTTCCACATAGACATCATTGATTTTGACAATGCGCGGCTTCTTATTGCCGGCCAATGTTCCCCAAACGACAAATGTGTCTTGATTCGTCGACACATCCACCCGGATCAAATTCACATACTCCTCTTCACTGGCCAGCTCGCCCGTTTCCACCGTAATGCCGCGTTCTTTGGCAACAGCCAGGGCATTAACAAAATTGACGCTATCCCCCAAAATCGGCGACAATAACCCATATGTCAATGACATCGTGACCGGATCAGTCTTATGGCTGGTCACCTCCCCATGATACGATATCTTAATGCCACAAATGCCGCCTGTAATCAGCTGTCCCGCAAAAACGCCCATCTTTTCCCCTAAATGAATATACGGAGACAACACCCGGTAGGCCTCTGCAGAAACCGAGGGAAAATTCGCGGCATTGGCAATACCTTTGCCTAACAAGGCATCACGCACTGTTTCCGCAATCTCAATAGCGACATTGATCTGGGCCTCAGACGTCGATGCCCCCAAATGCGGCGTCGTGACACAATGCTCACACGAAAACAGTGGATGTTTTGGATCTGGTGGCTCCTTGTCATAAACATCAACAGCTGCTCCAGCAATCTTTTTTTCGTTCAAGGCGCGCGCCAACGCCATCTCATCAATAATTCCTCCGCGGGCACAATTAATCAAACGCACCGTCGGCTTCATCAATGCAATTTCCTTATCCGCAATCAACCCTACCGTATCCGGCGTCTTCGGAAGATGAAGAGTAATATAATCCGACTGCTTGAGCAGATCCTCGAAACTCACCATCCGTATGCCTCGCTTTTCCGCGACATCAACGGAGAGATACGGGTCGAACCCAATGACCTTCATTCCAAATCCTTTGGCCATTGTTGCCACCGTTGATCCGATGCGGCCCAAACCAATGATGCCAATCGTTTTTCCATAAAGTTCCACACCTTTAAAGCTAGTCCGATCCCACTTGCCTGAACGCACGGATGCATAGGCCTGCGGAATATTTCTGGACAACGAAAGGATCAGGCTCATCGTCTGTTCCGCGGTTGCGGTCGTATTGCCCGCAGGAGTGTTCATCGCCACAATGCCTTTCTTGGTCGCTGCCTTCAGATCAACATTGTCCAATCCAACACCCGCCCGGCCGATATATTTCAACCGATCAGCAGCCTGAATAATATCTTCGCTGACTTGCGTCCCGCTGCGGATGATCAATGCGTCATAATCTTTAATCACATCCCGCAGCTGTTCCGGCGTCAATCCCGGCCGGCAATCCACCTGAAAATCTTTTACGGCCTGCAGAATTTCAACGCCTTCCTTCTCCAACTTGTCACTGATCAGAATTTTCATCGCACAATGTCCTTTCCATCCGCTTAAGATTTATTGAAATATCGCTGGGCCGCGGCCACACCAGATCCCAAATCAAAACGATAGCCCAAATCCTTGAGAACCTTTTCCAAACATGATATCCCGGTCAACAGGTCATATTCATCCAAACACCCCATATGCGCAATGCGAATCACCTTGCCTTTTAGATCACCTTGGCCGCCCGCGACAGAAATACCATGCGTGTCACGCATCACTTTCACAACCTTCCCTCCATCGATCCCCTCGGGCATCATCACAGCCGTGAGCACATTCGAACGTGCGGATTCATGCGTAAAAATCTTCAGGCCCATTCCCTCGGCCGCAGCACGCACCCCCATCGCGAGACGCTCATAGTGCAAGAAAAGATTTTCTAAACCGAATTCTTTGATCATCCGCAGACTCTCTGTTAACGCGATTACGATGCCGATGGCCGGTGTAAATGGGGTATCGGGCTTCTCCACCACTTTGCGATATTTCCGTAAATCAAAATAAAATTTCGGCGATGTTGACTGCTCCATCATGGCGATCGCTTTGGCGCTCAATGATACAAAGGCGACTCCCGGTGGAAGCATCAATCCCTTATGTGACGCTGATGCGACTGCATCCACGTGCCATGCATCGGTTTTTAAATCCACCACGCCCAATCCGCTCACCGCATCAACAACCAAAACCGCGTTGGATGCCTTGACAACCTTACCAATCGCCTGTATATCCGGCGTCACACCAGTGGACGTCTCACACAATGTGATAAAAACTGCCTTAATGCTCGGATCCGCCTCGAGCATTTTTTTAATTGTATTTGGATCAACCGCCTTGCCCCACTCTACTGCAATGATCTGAGGATCGGCGTGATAGGCCTTGGCTAAATTCGTCCAACGCTCCCCGAACTTCCCTCCCTCAACACTGATCACACGATCTCCCGGCGATAATAAACTGCAAACACAGGCCTCCATGGCCCCGGTTCCTGACGCCGCCATGATATACACATCGTTCTTGGTCTGCAAAACATACTTTAATCCTGCAATCGCCTCCTGCAAATACTGCTGAAATTGCGGTGTACGATGATGAATAATCGGCCGACCCAGCACCTCACACAGCCTCGGTGGAACTTGGGTGGGTCCAGGAGTGAGCAATAAATTGCGTTTCATACATTGATCCTTTCGTTAAAAATCACACATAACATTTCCCATATCATTGCTGTTTCAATGAACAGCTTAATGCGCAGAGGCAATGACCTCATCCACCAAACCATAATCCTTGGCTTCCTGAGCTGACATAAAGAAATCCCGATCCGAATCCACCAGAATCTTTTCGTTTGGCTGTCCCGTATGATGCGCCAAAATTCCGGCCAATTCCTCTTTCATCCGCAAAATTTCTTTTGCCTGAATAGAAATATCACTGGCAGTGCCCTGCGTACCTCCCCATGGCTGATGAATCATAATGCGTGAATAGGGCAAGGAAAATCGTTTGCCTTTTGTTCCCGCCGCCAAGAGCACCGCCCCCATACTTGCTGCCTGACCAATGCAATATGTACACACATCCGGTTTAATAAACTGAATGGTGTCATAAATGGCCAATCCTGCGGTCACCGACCCACCCGGTGAATTGATATAAAGATGGATGTCTTTATTCGCCTCTTCATTCTGTAAAAACAACAACTGTGCAATAATCAAATTCGCCACATTGTCGTCAATGGCCGTACCAATAAAAACAATACGATCTTTTAGAAGCCGGGAATAAATATCATACGCCCGCTCGCCATGCGTTGATTTTTCTACGACCATCGGAATTAATTGAGCAAATGATTCCATGTTCTCCTCCTTGACGTCATCATGCGTGCCGCGCTGCGAAGGCGAAGAGGCCTTTATGCTGCAGGCTCTTCTTTCCAGCTGGCTTCCTTAAGTAAAAATTCCATAACCTTTGCCGAGAGGTTTTCTCCCTCTTGCACTGTGATATTCTCATTCTTCGCAATTTTATCCAAAATTAAAAACAACTTCACATCTTTTTCCACCGGATCCTTAAGCTCGACGCGCATTTCCTTCTCTTTTTTTTCAATATCACCATCAGCCAATCCCTGTGATTTCAAGCGCCGTTTAAATTCCCCTAGACGATACTCCAACTGCTTGGCGACCAGTGACTGTGGAACCGCCATCTTTGCCCCCTTGAGCAAAAAATCAGTGATCTGACGCTCCACATCCATCCGGTTCTGCCGGTCTTTGTCAAGCTCCATCTGCCGTCTCAAGGCCTGCTTAAACTCATCCACGCTGGGGTATCCCAATCCCTTGACAAAGTCATCGTTGAATTCAGCTTTTTGTTCCTGCCCCTGCCCCTTTTGAAAATACTCTAAGGTTTTATTCATCTCCTCATCGCTGACCTGAGAGCCCTTACGCGTCACCGCAATACCGCGATAATCCGGAATCTTGATCTCGGGTTTGACCTCAATCACCGCTTTAAATTTTAAAGTACCGCCATTCCAATCCACATTGTCAATATCCGGATAATCCAAGGGAGACAAATCCTCCTGGGCAAGACCTTGCTGATAGGCCTCGGGAATAATCTTTTTAATGGTTTCTTCTTTCGCAATCGCCCCATATTGTTCTTCCACAATACGGCGCGGTGCTTTGCCAGGGCGAAAACCTTTGATCTTGGCAGTGCGCGAAATTTCCCGATAAATTTCTTCGAGTTTTTCAACAACCTGTTCCTTGGGAACCTCAAAGGCCAATTCCCGTTTCAACGAATCAATTTTTTTAACCGCAACCTTCATAAGAAATATCCCTCTGTTGTTATTTATAAAAAATGGCCGAACACAACCAATGGTCGCTGTGACCGCCGTTACATCTGAAACTTTTCCCCTAAATAAATCTCTTTTGCCTTGGTATCGTTAATCAAATCCTGCGCTGTTCCCGAGATCAACACCTTGCCCTCGGCGATCAAGTAGGCGCGATCCGTAATGGCCAATGTTTCCCGAACATTATGATCCGTTAACAAAATTCCCAAGCCCCGGTCCTTAAGCGTCCGAATAATATCCTGAGCCTCAGCCACAACGATCGGATCAATTCCAGAAAACGGCTCATCCAAAAGCAAAAATGACGGATTGGTCACCAAGGCCCGCGTGATCTCCAAACGTCTCCGCTCTCCACCCGACAACGTATACGCCTTACTCTTTGCCAAATGCGCAATATTCAGTTCCTCTAGCAGGGCCTCTAGCCGCCGACGCCGCTCACGGGGACCGATCTCCAACGTTTCTAAGACCGCCAAAATATTTTCTTCAACCGTCAATTTCCGGAAAATCGAGGCGTCTTGAGCCAAATATCCCATGCCTAAACGGCACCGCTCATGAATCGGCAATCGTGTAATATCCGCTTGATCAAAAAGAATACTGCCAGCATCACAGGGAATAATGCCCACTATCATATAAAATGATGTGGTTTTTCCTGCCCCATTGGGCCCCAAAATGCCAACGATTTCTGACCGGCCGACCGTAATACTCAGCCCATCCACCACCCTGCGGCCGCCATAATTCTTGGCGAGCCCCTGTGTCTGAAGAAGATGCCCCGACATAACCACCTGGCTGTAAAAGACCCATGAAAAAAAATTATTATAGTACGAATCTTAAAAATGCAAAGCAAATTTCTCAGTCAAAATACGCACAAATCTAAAAAAATGGGACGGTCGCCTCATCGGTTTTCATAATCAATTTCGGCCGGCCCACAAAAATGACCTTCTGATCCGCCGCGCTGTAGATCGCCTTATCGGAATAGGAAATATTCTCACCCCGCTGGACAGAAACATTATCCGTGCAAACAATCGTCGCGATTTTTTTTGTCGTGGGATCAAAATTGACTTCGACCCGATCGGCCCGCAACGTCTCATCCCCCCGGACCGCAACAACATTATCACGAAGAACCGCGATATTATTCGCATGATCCAACTCCATCGGGCCATCACACGTAATCACAATTTGCTCCAACTCGCTTCTGTTGGTCTGTTCTCCCACCTCGGCATCGATCTCCAGCGTGACATCCCGCTCAAGCTGTGCTGTTTTTAATTCCGAATTTGCCTTCAGTCCGGTCCCAGCTGCCCTCATGGTCCGATCCGTGATCTGCGCCGCATCGGGAGTGGATACTGTATTCGTTTCCTTCTCCCACTCCAACGAATCGGTCTTCAGTTGGCTTCCGTCCTTGGTCGTGACCACCACATCCTCCTGCAGCCGAACATTACCGCTATCTTTATCCACTTCGCCACGACGGGCCTTAATATTGACCTCATTATCCCCATAGGTATTGGCATCCACATTAGATATCTTAATCGTGTTGCCCAAGATGTCTGCTTGGTCGCCATTGACATCCCATGCCCGATCGCCTTGGGCATTAAACCCCTCTAAAGTGAAGCCATCGACCTGTTGTGTCACCGATTGGGAAAACCCGGTCTGATGTCCCAAGGCCACAAAAAGAGCAACGCCCATGGCAGACGCAACCATTGCCTTCCATACACATCGCCGACAGCTCACTATGTCTTGCGTATGATTGATCATGAATTATCTTTCCTCAACGGTCCATAAATTTTGCGCCTTCAAAATCATCTCGATCACTTCCCGCACGGCACCGTTACCGCCGGAATTTTTTGTCACATAATCCGCAGCGGCCTTTGTTTCGTCCACGGCATTGGCAAAGGCTACACCAATCCCAGCACGCCGCATCACCGGGATATCTGCCAAATCATCGCCGATATAACACACCTGATCATCGGTCACGCCAAATGTTGTCAGAACCTTATCATACCATTCCAATTTTGGATAAGCGTCTTGAAACACCACATCAATATTCAAACTCCTGGCCCTCATCTCGACCGGCTTCGAATGGCGCGCGGTAATAATCGCACTCTTCTTTCCCAACTGGTGCCAACGGGCAAGACCGAACCCATCCTTGACACAAA
The DNA here is from genome assembly GCA_964491705.1 of uncultured Planctomycetales bacterium. GTDB lineage: Bacteria > Omnitrophota > Gorgyraeia > Zapsychrales > JANLHA01 > JAKLFA01. The sequence goes on along the minus strand of CAZBHY010000048.1, from coordinate 212 downwards.
AAAACTTCAATTCATTTCCGCTCGAATCAAAGACAATCTTTCCGTCCGTCATCACGCCATCCACATCCATCACCAAAACACGCACATTCTTCCACATGTCCATCATCACTCCCTGATTAAAATAGCCCCGCTTTAAGCAGATCCTGGATATCCAACAACCCGACAGAACGTCCCTGATCATCGACAACAGGCAAGTCATCAATCTTTTTTTC
>CAZBHY010000047.1:8643-9803 GCA_964491705.1 uncultured Planctomycetales bacterium | reverse complement strand
GCCGAATTAAGGATATGGATAAGCTGATCGGATTGATCGTGCATATTGTGACCCGGTCGGTACGGATTGAGCACAGCATTGTTTTTGTCAAAGAACCGGGAGGGAAAAAATACAGTTTTGAGGGTGCGCGGTCCCGTCAGGAGGCGCAGTGGGCAGTTAAAGAAGTGGACATGAAATCACCGTTGGTGCGCATGCTCAATCACAGTAAACAACCCATTGTTTATGCGGAATTGTATCAGCAGGCCATGGACCGTCCTGGATTAAAGCTGGACGCGGTGGTGGCACAGATGGAGGAGCTCAAAGCAGAGTTGGTGGTGCCGAGCTTCATTGATGAAAATCTGATCGCCTTTATGGTGCTTGGCAAAAAAATTTCGGGTGGACTTTATAGCAGCGATGATATTTCGGTTTTTTCAATTTTGGCCAGCCAAGCGGCTTTGGCTATTGAGAATTGTCAGTTTTATAAGGATATGCGTGCCACGCATGAACAGTTATTTCAGGCAGAAAAGATGGCGACGATCGGGATTATGGCCGATGGTTTGTCCCATCAGATCAATAATCGTTTGCATGCGTTGGGGTTTATTGCGGGGGACGCGCTGGATACGATCCAGATGAAAAAAGATATTCCGATGGCGGATGAGCTTAAAGAGATGATGGTAGATTTGGAACATGCCTTAACGCGCATTCAGGAGAATGTCACCCAGGGCGGTGAGATTGTGCGGGGGCTGTTAAAATATAGCCGAAAGCAAGATGAGCAGTTGGCGGAAGTTGAGTTGGATGAACTGATCGATGAGTCCTTGAAGATGGCACAGTTTAAAATTCATAAAGACGCGATGGATGTGGTACGGGATTTCCCCCTGGGCCTGCCAAAGATCAAAGGGAATTTTGCGGAATTGCAGGAGGTCTTTTTTAATCTGATCGATAACGCTTATGATGCCATGATGCAGCGTAAGGAGGAATTGCGGGAAGATGGATATCGCCCGACAATCGAGATCAAGGCGGAAGCCCGGTCGAATAATCGGATGAATATTATTTTGCGAGATAACGGGATGGGAATCAAATCAGAAGATCAAATCAAAATCTTTACTCCATTTTTTACGACAAAACTGTCCAGCAAGAAAGGGACGGGCCTGGGATTGTATGTGATTCAGAAGTTGATCGAA